>CAZHOY010000001.1:0-26572 GCA_964534695.1 uncultured Actinomycetota bacterium
GTGAGGAAGAAAGCATATTTGATATTATGAATGACAATATGGAGAGAAGTCTGATCATCATTAAACCTGATGGGGTAAAAAAGAAGGTTATCGGGGAGATTATATCCCGCTTTGAAAAAAGAGGTCTGGTCATTGAAAAATTAAAAATGATGAAAATCAGCCGGAAACTTGCGCGCAAGCATTATGAGGAACACAAGGATAAAGAATTTTTTAATGTACTGGTCGAGTATATAACTTCCGGTCCGGTAGTAGTAATGGTTATAAGCGGGGATAAAGCCATAGCCAGGGCCAGGGATCTTATGGGCGCCACTGATTCAAAAAGGGCAAAAGAAGGAACTATCAGAGGAGACTTTGGTGCGGATATTAATGTAAACGTGATTCATGGTTCGGATTCCAAGAGAAGCGCCGTAAGGGAGATTGAATTATTTTTTCATCAAAATCTTTAACCATAAGTAGATAAATTGAAGGTGATAAATGAATAGGGGAAGAGGGAAAATTGTATTTTTTATAGTACTACTGGGAGGCATCATAGGAGCTATTTTGGGGCATGTCTTAAAAGATGTGGTTCCCATTTTGGATAAAGGACTAAAGGTAGGTACCGATTCTCTCAGCTTTAACTTATATTTAATCGATATGAGTTTTGGTATTCATATTAATATTACAGTTGGTGCCATAATAGGATTACTTATAGCTTTTTTATTGGCTGATGTTGGAAGAAGAAGGTCATAGAAAAAAAATTATTTTAGCTTCTGCTTCTCCAAGAAGAAGGGAAATACTTAAGCTCTTAAAATTAGATTTTAAAGTAATTAAACCGGAGGGGTGCGAGGAGAGACAGTTAAAGGATCCGTACAGGACTGTTACCTGTAATAGTATCAATAAAGCCAGAAATGTTTATAATTATATAAAAGAATGCAGATTGAAAAGTAAAAGGCCAGGCCGCGTAGAACAATTTTTAATTGCAGGTTTTGATACCATTATATCCCTGAGCAGCAGGTATCTAGGGAAACCGGCTGATATAGGGGAGGCAATAGAGTTTTTAAATATCCTTTCCGGGAGAGTTCACAGGGTGATAAGCGGTGTTTGTATTCTAGACAGTACATCAGGAAAATATTATTATGATACAGAATGTACCAGAGTTAAGTTCAGGAAGTTAACCGCAGAGGAAGTTAAGGGATATATAGATAAAGAGGATGTACTGGATAAAGCAGGCGCATATAATATATTTGGAACTGGAAGTCTGCTGGTGGATAAAATAGATGGTTGTTTCTATAATGTAGCCGGACTTCCAGTGGTAAAGTTTGTGGATCTACTGAAGAAGTTTGGATTTAAAGTTATTGGTTAATTAGGGAGCTAACAGATGCAGATATTTGATTTTTTCTTAAATGTTATCGGTAAGGATATGGGCATAGATCTGGGAACAGCCACTACCCTGATATATGTGAAAGGCAAAGGAATAGTGCTGGCAGAACCTTCTGTTGTAGCTATTGACAAAGAAAGAAACAAAATACTGGCTGTGGGCAGAGAAGCCAAGAGAATGGTAGGAAGGACCCCTGAAAATATAACAGCAATCAGGCCTTTAAAAGACGGAGTAATTGCGGATTTTGAAACCACGGAGAAAATGCTCAGATATTTTATACAGAAGGTTCATAAAAATGTAGCTTTTGCCAGGCCCAGAATTGTTATTTGTGTTCCCTCAGGAATTACTCCCGTTGAAAAGAAAGCTGTTCTCGAGACTACCGAACAGGCTGGTGCCAGATCAGCTTATATCATAGAGGAACCTCTGGCTGCGGCAATAGGTTCCGGCCTTCCCATTGACGAACCCAGCGGCAGTATGATTATTGATATAGGCGGGGGAACCTCTGAAGTGGCAGTTATATCTTTAGGTGCGATAGTGGTTAGCCAATCTCTCCGGATCGGCGGCGATGAGATGGATGAAGCCATAATTTATTATTTAAAGAAGGAACACAATCTGTTTTTAGGAGAAAGAACTGCTGAAAAGGTAAAAATGGAAATCGGATCTGCTTTTCCCTTGGAAAATGAGGAAAAAATGGAAATAAACGGGAGGGATCTGGTAACCGGTCTTCCTAAGACAATCATTATTACCAGTCAGCAGATAAGGAAAGCATTAGAGAAAGAATTAAATGATATTGTAAATTCAATTGTTGAAGTTCTGGATATCACGCCCCCGGAACTTTCCTCGGACATAATGAAGAGAGGCATTGTCCTGGCAGGAGGGGGTTCGCTGCTCAAGGGATTGGCTGAAAGGATCAGCAGAGAAACCCATTGTCCTGTTTACCTTGCGGAAGACCCTCTGGCGGCGGTAGCTATCGGAGCGGGAAAGTGTGTTGAGGATTTTAATACTCTCAAGAAATATTTAAGATATTCGAAATAGTTGACTTTGTATCCAACTTATAATATTTACTGATGGCTATATTAAATAGAAGATTTAGGAATCTTGTCATTCTGGCTGTTATAATTGTTTTATGTCTGGTGATCATCACCATAAGTTTTAAACAATCCGGATTGGTTAAAAATGTGAAAACCAAGACTGTTGATATTTTTAAACCGGTTCAGGAAAAGCTTTTTTCGTTCTTCAGTCCCGTAACCCGTTTTTTTAATTCAATAAGAGATTATATAAATCTAAGGGATAAGTACCTCAGCCTTCAAAGGGAAAATTCAGAACTAAGAAGAGAATACAGTGAGAATATAAACCTTAAGGTAGAGAATAATGCATTAAGGAAACTTCTGGAAATAGAACTAAGGCAAGATTACACTACCATACCTGCAAGGGTAATAGGTTATTATGAGAATAAGTGGCAGTCAGAGGTTGTTTTAAATGTTGGAAGCAGCAATGGAATACAGGAGGGAATGGCAGTAGTTAATGAGGACGGATTGGTGGGAATAGTGATACTGTCCGGTAATGGCTCATGTAATGTAAGGCTTATAAATGATCCACAGAGCAGCATCGGTGTGAGAATTTTATCTTCAAGAAAGCTGGGCATTATTGAAGGGAGTCAGGACAGAAAGATTACTTTAAACTATATCTTTATTGAAGAGGTGGTTTTTAAAGGGGATATAATAATTACATCGGAATTTGGAATGTTTCCCGGTGAAATTTTAATAGGCCGGGTAAGTAAGGCAACTGAAAATTCAGAAAGTCCGTATAAATCAATTGAGATTGAGCCTTTCGCTGATTTTAAAAAAATAGAATATGTCCTGGTGATAAAAGGATAAAATGTGGCTTATTAATTATGAAAATTTTTTATAAAATCCTGCATTTTTTTGTGGTGGTAATCTGCCTGCTGCTGCAGATAGTCTTTTTTGAATATTTAAAGTCATTTTCTATAAACTTTGATTTGATTATGGTGGCTGTAATAGCAGTTGCCCTGTTTGACGGCACCTTTTGGGGGATGCTGTTTGGATTTATAATAGGACTTATACTTGATCTTATAGCAGGCAATATTGTAGGAATAAGCGCATTTATCTATTCCTTAAATGCTTTTATGGTAGGCAGGCTTATTACAGCGGAATTTAAATCCAAAATACTGACCTACTTATTTATTGTTTTTTTAATTACGGAAATAAACATTTTAATAGTAAGCCTGGTACGTTATTTATTTAATTTTGATAGCAATCTACTCAGAATTGGATTCGAGCTGATAACAGAACCTATCTGTAATATTGTTTTAATGTTTATTATCTTTCCCATTATAAGTTCCGGAATGAAAAAGGAGACTGAACTTGAATTCAAATATAAAGATAAGGTTTAGGATAGTACTTTACCTGCTGGTAATGGTATTGATTGTACTTATTTTGAGGCTTTACTTTCTGCAGATAATGAGCGGACAGTTATATGCGGAGATGGCATCTGAGAGCATTACCAGGGAAAAGACAGTTACTGCCCCCAGGGGAAATATTTATGATCGAAACGGGAAACTGATAGTTAAGAGCATCCCGGTTACCGCAGTAGCTGTGGAACCTTATATTGTTTCAAAGAATGAAGATGTAATGGAAACTCTTAGTGATTGCCTTGATGTACCCTATGAGGATATTAAAGAAAAAGTATACCAGAGCAACCTGTCGTATATTGATAGAGTTATTTTAAAAATGGATATTGATGCTGCTGATATGATTTATCTTAAGGAAAACAGCAGTAATTTGCCGGGTGTGGAAGTAGTTGATATATACCTGAGGGAATATAATTTCGGTTTACTGGCGTCGCACCTGTTAGGTTACACCGTGGAGATTGATAAGGAGCGGTTGGAATCGGAAAAATATGAAAAGGGTTACGAAGGGGGAGACCAGATAGGATGGGGCGGACTGGAAGAGGCTTATGAGAGCATACTTAAAGGGGAAAAGGGTAAGATAATATATGAAGTTGATCCTCTGGAGAGGCCGGTGAGCGTAATGGAAGAGTCGGCTCCTGTTAGTGGGAATGATCTGTATCTGACCATTGATATTGATCTGCAGAGAGCTGTGGAAGAAATTCTTTACCAGTCTATTCTGGAAGCAAGACTGAAAAAGGATAGGAATACCGATCAGTATTATAATGTACCCGGTGGAGCGGTAGTGGTGCTTGATCCCCAAAGCGGCCAGGTACTGGCTATGGCCAGCTATCCTACATTTGATCCCCAGTTATTTGCAGGGGGAATATCATATGCCGATTGGAATTATTTAATTGATCCTCAAAATTATTCCCCCTTGAATAACAGGGCAGTTATGTCTTTCCCTCCCGGTTCGGTATTTAAAATAGTTACTGCCTACAGCGGTCTTATCGAGGAGGTTATCACTGAAACAAGCAGATTTAATTGCGCCGGAGTATGGCTGGGACTGGGGGAAGATTTTCCCAAATATTGTTGGGGAAGTCACGGCAGTCTTGATATAAGAGGGGCCATTAAGAATTCCTGTGATATTTATTTTTATCAGGTAGGGTACGGACTTTTTAACAAATTTAATAATATGGAAGAACTTCTCCAAAAATATTCCAGAATTTTTGGCTTTGGTGCAGTAACGGGAATAGACTTATCTTCTGAGGATGAGGGGCTGGTTCCGGACAGGGAATGGAAAAAAGATTATTTTAAAGACCAGGCCGAATATTCCGTCTGGTTCCCGGGTGACACCGTAAATATGGCCATAGGGCAGGGAGATTTACTGGTAACGCCTCTTCAGATGGCCCAGGCTTTTTCAACACTGGCCAATCATGGTATACAATTCAAGCCTTATCTGGTTAAAGAAATCAGAGACAGCCAGGGAGGGTTAATAGTAGAAAATTCTATGGCAGAAATGCAGGATTTAAATTTAAACCAATATTACCTTGAAATTATTGAAGACGGATTGGTTCAGGTAGTGGAATCCGGCGGGACTGCTGCTTCTGCTTTCAGAAATTTTCCGCTGGATGAAATACCGGTGGCCGGAAAGAGCGGTACTGCAGAGTTTGTGGGAAAGCAGGACTACGCCTGGTTTGCAAGTTATGCTCCCGTGGGCAACCCTGATTATGTGATAGTGGCAATGCTTGAAGAAGCTGGTTCCGGCGGAAGCAATGTCGCTCCCATTATAGAAAAAATATACAGGTATTTATTTAATCTGGAATAGAAAAGCAATTATAAATGGTAAAAGGCAGAAAAAGAACTTTTAGTGATTTTGAGAACCTTAGAAGAAGAAGCAGGAGAATAAGATTTGATTTTTTACTGTTATTCCTGGCAATTGCCATTGCTTCATTCGGGATTCTGATAATTTACAGTGCTACCAGGGAGACTCTCCCTGGAGGGGTATCAGATCCCTACTTTTATCTGAAAAAACAGGTAATAGGGCTGGCGGTTGGTATTGTTTTATGTATTGTGATCCAGTTTATAAATTATAGAAAAATCCAAAAATACTGGTGGTTATTTTTTACTGCAGGTATTTGCCTGCTGGTATCCGTACTTTTTCTTGGCTATGAGGTATACGGGTCAAAAAGCTGGATAGACCTTAAGTTTTTTACATTCCAGCCTTCGGAATTTTCTAAAATTTTTATGATAGTATCCCTTGCTGCTGTAATGTCAAAATGGAGAGGTGAAAAAATTCACAGGGTTACATTTAAAAAAGTTGCTATTTCATTTGCGGTAACCCTTTCATTTGTGGCACTGGTTCTACTTGAACCGGATTATGGAACCGCACTGATATATTTTATAGTATATTTAGGCATATTATTTTTATCAGGAGCTAATTTCCTGTATTTCCTTTTGATACTGGGACTGACTGCAGGGGGATTTTTTGCGGCTTTTAATGCCGGTTTTATAAAACAATATCATCTGGACAGGATTCTTGTATTCCTGAATCCCGGTATATCCACCGAAGGTGCGGGCTATAATTTGTACCAGTCCAAATTGGCAATTGGTTCCGGGGGGTTGCTGGGAAACGGCCTTTTTCTGGGTAAGCAGACAAATCTTAATTATATTCCCGAGCACCATACTGATTTTATATTTTCAGTCATCGGGGAAGAATTAGGATTTATGGGTGCGCTGATAATAATACTGGTTCTTGGTGTTATTATCTGGAGATGTTTTTACATAGCCTTGAACTCTTCCGATAGTTTCGCTATGCTTCTGGGCTCGGGGGTAGGTCTTATGGTCCTATCGCAGGTAATTATAAATATAGGCATGACCATAGGCATAATGCCCATTATCGGGATTCCTCTGCCTTTCTTGAGTTCGGGAGGCTCCAACCTTATAAGCGTATTTCTGGGCATGGGTCTGGTGGAAAATATTTACATATGGAGAGAAGTAAGGAAAGACCATGAAATAGCCTACCAGGAATTTAAATAATTTTTAACTATATGGGGCAATTAAATATGGGTAAAATTAAAAGGCTGGATTTCAGCTTGCTGGAAAGCCTTCTAAAAGATGTTGAGAAACCGGGAAGGTATATAAATAATGAAATTGGAACCAAAAGCAAATATCCGGATATAGCCGGCAGCGCCTCCGATTTGGTTTTTATGGCTATTGTGTTCCCGGATATATATGAGGTTGCCATGTCTAATCTGGGACTTCAAATATTATATGACATTGTAAACAAACACGAAAATTTTTCGGCTGAAAGGGTTTTTGCCCCCTGGGTTGATTTTGAAAAGAAACTCAGGGAACATAATATAAGAATATTTTCACTGGAAAACAGGATATTTCTGGATTGTTTTGACCTGATTGGTTTTTCAGTCCAGCATGAACTTCTTTATTCCAATATTTTAAATATGCTTGATCTTGGCGGAATAAACATAAGATCAGAGCAGAGAAAAGAAAAATTTCCGCTGGTATGTTCCGGCGGACCTGCAGTTGTAAATCCCCAGCCGCTTTCAAAATTTATGGATTTTATGGTAATCGGGGACGGTGAGGAAACGATTATATCCATACTGGAAAGGGTCAAAATTTACAGGAATGACAACAAGCAAAAAAGATGGTTTTTAAAAGAAATAAGTAAGCTGGATGGGATATACGTTCCCGGATTTTATAAATTTTACTACTTTCCGGACGGCAGCATTAAAAAAATCGATCCTGCGGATAAAATAAAAAAAACAACTATAAAAGAGCTGGATAAATTCAGCATAGTAAGTGATCCTGTAGTGCCTAACATCAAGACGGTTCATGACC
This sequence comes from uncultured Actinomycetota bacterium, assembly GCA_964534695.1. Classification (GTDB taxonomy): domain Bacteria; phylum Actinomycetota; class Humimicrobiia; order Humimicrobiales; family Humimicrobiaceae; genus CAZBSE01. Next base: position 7,623 of record CAZHOY010000001.1, read on the forward strand.
GGTTTGTGGTAGAGATTATGAGAGGGTGTGCCAGGGGTTGCAGATTTTGCCAGGCAGGTATAATCTACAGGCCGGTACGCAGCAGAAAAGTTGAATCCCTGGTGAGTCAGATAGTGGAAGGCATTAAAAATACAGGTTATGATGAAATTTCATTTCTATCGTTATCTTCATCGGATTACAAGCATATTGAATATTTACTGGACAGAGTTACCTGCTGTCCGGAACTGAAAGGATTATCGATTTCAATGCCTTCCATAAGGCTGGACAGTCTTAGCTCGAAACTGGTAGATCTTATTAAAAGCGGGAGAAAAACAGGATTGACTTTTGCCCCCGAAGCGGGCAGTCAGAGAATGAGGGATATAATCAATAAAAATATTAAAGAAGCTGAAATGCTGGATTGCATAAAAATGGCTTTTAGCAAAGGATGGGAAAAGGTTAAACTCTACTTTATAATAGGGCTGCCATTTGAAGCTGATGAGGATATTGCCCAGATAGTAACACTTATAAAAAAGATAACCGGAGCGGCCAGAAGCAGCTTTACCGGTAATAGGCTGTCAAGAATGAAAATAAATGTCAGTATAAATGCTTTTTGTCCCAAGCCATTTACTCCTTTTCAGTGGGCCAGTCAGGATGTCATCAAAAGCCTGGACCGCAAATTTAATTATATTTTAAAAAATGTTCCCAGAAGACATGTGAATATAAGCTGGACTGATTCTAGAAAAGCTGCGATAGAGAGTGCCCTGTCCAGAGGAAATCAGAAAGTGGGAGAAGTTATAGAAGGCGCATGGAAAAGAGGAGCCAGATTTGATAATTGGACCGATTTTTTCAAATCCTATATCTGGGAAGAGGAATTCAGGAGAGCCGGCCTGGATATTAATTTTTTTACTACCAGAGGATTTCGGCAGTACGAGATATTGCCCTGGGATGTTGTGGATATAGGGATAAGCAAAGAATTTTTACGGAAAGAATATGACAAGTCAAAAAGATGCTCCGAGCAATAAAATAAGATTTAAATTCTATAAAAAGGATGAATATAAGTATTTATCCCACCTGGACATCACCAGAATGATAGTACGGGCTTTAAAAAGGGCCGGATTGGAAGTTAAATACAGTCTGGGGTATAATCCTAAGCCCAAAATAAATTTTAGCCCGCCGACTCCGTTAGGGGTTGAGAGCCTTGCGGAGTATTCCGATGTGCTTCTTGATGAAGTAATTGATAGCGGCAGATTCAAAAAAAGGATTAATCTGGAACTTAAACCCCAGATGCAGGTTACCAAAGCAAAAAAGGCAGCAATTGAAACGGCTAATCTTATGAATGACATTGCAATAAGCCTTTATAGTTTTGAACTCAAATCTTACTCTTCAAACAAGCGGCTGGTGGAAAGATCCTGCAGAGAAGTAAAGGAAAATTTGAAGGCTGCGTCTGATTTTTCAAGCTCAATATTTGATTTAAAAATAATACGGGATGAAGAAATTGCCCATATTTTTTTTCTAAAATTATTCGGATATGCTAAAATTTTTAAGCAGGGAAGCAACGAATTTTTTAAATTAAATGATTTTAACCGGTTTTTTAAAAGCTGGTTAAAGGATTACAATATTGGTATTGGAAATGTAAAAAAAGAAGAATTATTCGTGATAAGAGAAAATATGCTTAAAACACCAATGGAAGTAATTTAAATATAAATAAAGGAGATTGAGAGAAATTGCATAAAGAAATGTTAATAAGTCTGGATAAAAATGAGACAAGGGTAGCTATTTTAGAGTCAAAACGGATTACGCAGCTTTATTTTGAACGCAAAAATAAAAAATCTCTGGTTGGAAATATCTATATGGGAGAGGTCAAGAATGTTCTTCCCAGCCTGAATGCAGCTTTTGTAGATATTGATGAAGATAAGAATGCATTTCTGTATATTAATGAAGTGGGACTTGATATGGATATTGATAATGGGGGAGAGATTCCTAAAAAAATACAATATGTGCTGAAGACAAATCAAATGGTAATGGTTCAGGTTACCAAAGATCCGATGAAAACAAAGGGTGCCAGGCTCACCACTTTTATATCCATACCGGGAAGATATCTCGTTTTGGCTCCCTTTAATACCGGCATTGGTATTTCAAGAAAGCTTAACGATGGGGAAAGGGGGAATTTAAAAAAACTTACGGAAGAGTTAAGTAGTAAGGATTATGGATTGATTGTAAGAACTGCTGCCAGAGAAATAGATAAGAATAAATTAAAGAAAGATTTTAAGCAACTCATAAAGAAGTGGAGTTATATAAAGAAAAAAGCTTCCAATTTAAACAAGCCGAGATTAATTTCCAGTGAGCATTCCCTGATTATAAAACTGATGAGAGATGTATTTTCGGAAGAATTTGACAGCATATATGTGGATAAAAAAGTAATTAAAAGGGAGATTATAAAATACCTGAAATCTATCGGTGTTAAATTTAGCAATATAGTATTGTATCATGGTAAGGAGGATTTATTTGAATCTTTTAATGTCAATGAGGCAATAGAAAGTGCCCTGGAGAGAAGAGTGTGGCTGAAGTCAGGCGGCTTTATAGTGATAGATTATGGAGAGGCAATGACTTCGATTGATGTCAATACAGGTAAATATACTTCGAGCAAGAGTTCAGCTCAAACTATATTGAGGACCAATCTGGAAGCAGCCGTAACTATTGCCAGTCAGTTAAGGCTGAGGGATATCGGCGGAATAATAGTAATTGATTTTATTGATATGGACAGTGAAAAGGATAAAAATAAAGTTTTTACCAGATTCCTGCAGTGTCTTGAGAATGATAGGACCAAAAACGAAATACTGCGGTTTTCAAAATTCGGACTCCTGGAAATGACCAGGAAAAACGTCTCTGACGGAATTCTTGGGACTATGTGTAAAACCTGCTCCTGCTGTGAGGGTTCTGGTTATGTAAAATCTGAAGAAACTATAACACTTGAGACTGAGAGAAAAATCAGGAAACTTGCCCGTGGAAGTGATGCTAAAGGTTTCCTTATAAGATTAAATACTGCTATTGCTTCACTTGTAATTGGACCCGGCGGTAAAAATTTAAAACATCTTGAAAATATAACCAAAAAATACATAGATATCCAGGGCGATCACAAACTGCCTGTTAATTCTTTTGTGGTTGCTGCCGAAGGCTCTATTTCAGATATAAGGGAAGCTGCCAGGCCGTTTAAGGCCGGTGACATACTGGATTTATTGGTTGAGGAGCCTTACCTCTATAATAAAAGCGATGCTATTTCCAGAGTTGATGGATTTGTGGTACAGATAATCGAGGGAAGTAAATATGTGGGCCAGAGATTAAAAGTAGAAATCAAATCCATATCCAGAACCAGTGCCACTGCAGGAATTTGCGGTAAGGATAAATAAAAAATGACAGGTTTTAAAAATTGACAGGCTAATATTATGTATGTTAATATTGCAATCTGTAATTTGAAGAGAGTGGATAGGGGGAAAAAATTTACGCGATAGTTACAAGTGGTGGAAAACAATACAGAGTAGAAGAAAAAAAGGATATAGTTGTGGAAAGAATTGAAGGAAAAGAGGGGGATAAGGTCATACTTTCTGATGTCAATCTTATAAGTGACGGCAAGAAAATACAGATCGGTAAGCCGGTACTGGCAAAGGTTGAGGTTAAAGCAACTATAAAAAAACAGATAAAAGGAGATAAGGTGATTGCCTTTAAATATAAGCCTAAAAAAAGGTATAGGAGAAAAGTGGGGCACAGGCAATTACTTACAATATTGCATTTGGATAAAATAAATGTAAAGTAAATAAAATAGGAGAGATTTATGTCCAGTAAAAAAGGTGTAGGAAGCAGCAGAAACGGAAGAGACAGCAACCCCAAATTTTTAGGTATAAAAAGATCCGCAGGCCAGTTTGTAACAGCCGGAAATATTATTGTCAGGCAAAGAGGAACCAGATACAAACCAGGCCTTAATGTAGGCATAGGCCGGGACCATACTCTTTTTGCCAAAGCTGATGGCAGAGTTGAATTCATGAAGAGAAGCAATAAAGGCAAGGTAATAAATATTATTTCCGGGTGATAATTCCAAAGGGTTTAAATCGGACCGTGTAAATTTCGGATAATGGATAATATATAAATTAAAGCCCTATATTTACAGGCTACCTATTCTTCAAAAATACTCCTGTATTCCTTATATTCCTTTGTAGCTCTGTTTTCCGCACTCTCTCTTGCTTCACTGATTTCATTAAAATTTTCTATCAATCTGGTAACGATATTTGAATCAATTTTGTTGTTTTTAACCATGGTTTTTAATATTTTAAGGCTTTCTCTCTTGTTCATACCTTTTCTGTAAGGCCTGTCTTCGGTTATTGCCGCAAAAATGTCTGCAACTGCCATAATTTTTGCGCCCAGGCTTAATTCACTTCCATTTAGATGAAAGGGATAACCATTTCCATCTAAGGTTTCATGGTGAAATGCTGCCCAGGAATTAATGATCTCCAGATTTGTTATATTTTCAAGTATTCTATAAGTATAATAGGTATGGCTTCTGACGATCCTGAATTCATTGGTATTAAGACTGGCTGATTTATCCAGTATTTCAACCGGTACAGCCAACTTACCAAGATCATGGAGGTAGCCTGCTATTTTCATCATAAACGCTTCATTATCTGAAAAATCCATGGCTTTTGCCAGAAATTCTGCAGTAGCCGTTACCCCACTGGAGTGAGTGGCTGTAAAAGGGCTCCTGAAGTCAATGATGTGGCTGAACATATTTGCAAACTTGTCTATAATGTCCATATCAAAATCCAGAGGCAGATAACCCAATTTATCCACAAATGTTGAGATTTCAGGCTGGCTTATGGCATCCAGCCAGAAAAATTCTTTATTTTTTAACTTTACTATTTCTTTTGCTATATCCGGTTTGTATTTGACTCTGGAATCTTTTTTTATTATGTGGCAGATATCGCCAACCTGCGTTAAAACATCTTTGCTTTTATCAATTAAAACATCAATTCTATCTGCGATATGGATTATCTGGGCAGAAAGTTTTACAGTTTCAGGAAGTTCCAGTTCCTCAATGTCTTCCCAAGAGTGGTGGTGGTATTTAATAATAGACGCTATTTCTGTAAGCGGATCAAAATCTTTCAGCAGTATATATCCTATATACGAATGGTTATTGGTACTATGTTTGGGCCGATAATCATAACTTAAAATTTCGTGTCTTTCTTTAAGAGAAAATGAGCCGATATCATGGAGAAGGCCGGCTATGATTAAATTGTATTTAAAATTATTAGAAAGGCCCAGACTATCGGCTATGTTTAAAGAAGTAAACGCAACCCTTTTGTTATGATTGTTTAATTCTTTATCTACCAGGTCCGTAGCTTCTGAAATACTTAATACCAGGTCAAGGAAGGGAATTGGTTTTTTTGCTAACATATCCTGACATTTCTAAATAGATTTATTAATTTCTTAGAGTTAAAAATCATCTACAACTTAAATTTTTTGGTATAGAAATTATCTTATTGGTATAGATTTGTATTTTTTTAAATATTATTAAAAACTTAAGTTATTATTAAACAATTATAACAATTAGAATTATTATTTCAATTATTCTTGATTTTAATTATTTTAACTTTTTATAAGTTGCCGATGTCATATTCGTAATAATCAATTATGGTATGATGTATACTGAATACAAGCCTGAAAGGCGGATCTTATTATTAATGCGGTCAGGGCTTGAGTGTTGACATATAATACATATCATTTATACTTATAAATGGTGAGCATACAATGGGTTCAAAGAGAATAAATATAACTATCCCTGAGGAAAATTTAAAGCAAATCAACGAATTTTGTGCTGAAGAAAAAATTAATAAAAGTAAGTTAATCAGAGAAGCAGCCACTCAATATATTACCAATATAGAGAAGTTCCGTGATATCGAACGAAAAAAAAAGAATATGGGGAAAGCGATGAACATACAGGCAAAACTTCGTGAAAAGAGCAAGCTTACCGGCGGCGTGAAGCTGATAAGGAATTTAAGGGATAAGAGATAGGGATTTGCAGTAAAAATGAAGATTACTTTAGATGCTTCTGTAGGGATAAAGTGGTTTAGTGGCAAGGATGAAAGTAATATAGACATAGCATTAAACATCCAGCAACAGAAGCTTCAAAATAAAATGGAAATTGTGGTTCCGGATTTATTTTTTTTTGAAATATTGAATGTACTGCTTAAGAAAAAGTATTTTAGAATTGATGATATTTTCAGGGCTTCGGAAAGCCTTTACCTTATGGAAATGGAAATAATATATCCTGATAAGAAAATAATTGATAAAGCAATTGATATTTCAGGCAGGTCTGAATTAACATTCTATGATTCTCTATATATAGCAGTAGCTCTAAACAGGCACACTTCACTTATAACCGAGGATCATGAAATACTCAGATACAGGAGCAAATTTAAGTTCATCAGGAACCTGGATGAATTCTAACGGCAACATTATTTGATAAGAAAGATATATGGAGTACCTGACATTTTTCGGGATTGGAGTATTAGGAGGGCTGGTAGCTGGTTTTTTGGGAATAGGCGGCGGTATATTGGTTATTCCCATTTTATTATATATTACCAATGTGGAGATAAAGACTGCTACGGCGGTATCAGTAGTTCAAACCCTTTTTGCCGGCTCTTTCGGAACATTGTTTAATTATCTGCAGAAAAATATTAATTTCAGGTTTGCACTGGTTTTTGGCTTATCCAGTGCCTGCAGTTATTTTTTTGGTTCATATTTTACCGGATATATACAGGATACTGCCATAAAGGTGGTTTATCTTTGTGCCGTAATGCTGGCCATGGGGTTATTTTTTTTAAGGAGTGATAGTGGCAGTAATATTTATAGAGATGAAGGGGTTAAATATATTGTTCTGGATAAAAAGGCTTGTTTTAAAATAATCCCTATCTCTCTGGTGTCAGGATTTGCTTTTGGGCTGCTGGGGATAGGAGGAGGCTCACTTTATGTTCCTCTTCTGGTAACTTTATTTAACTTCCCTTTAAAAGTTGCCATAGGCACCTCACTTATGATTGTGTTTTGTAATGCAATATTCGGAGTTGTGGGGAAGCTGCTTGTAGTCAGGTTTGATTTCTTTATAGGCCTTTCCGTAGCTCTGGGAGCCATTGCAGGATCCAGGATGGGTACATATTTAAATATTAAAATAAAGCCAAAAGTCATTAAAATAATTTTTATAATAATACTGGTTATAACCATAATCAGAGTAATAATGGACTTATTGTATAGCTTTACCGGGAGACAGTTATTTTTTTAAAATAAAATTTTAATTGGAGACCGAATAGATTTAATTTAACCGGTTTATATTTTAAAATTGGAACACTTTATTAATGTTGCCCTGTTAGCGGGTTTTATTTGCTTGACTAGGCAAGTTGTTCCTGTAATATTTAAGTAACATATTCATAAAAAGATATTTAAAGCCATTTAAACGGTGACGATTTATGAAAGGTAAAATGAAAGCACAACTATTTTATGGCCCCGGTGATGTAAGATATGAAGATGTAGATATACCCCAGGTGGGAGAGGGGGAAGCACTGGTAAAAATAAAAAGTGCGCTTACCTGCGGTTCGGATGTAAAGACCTACAGGAGAGGTCATCCAACCATGATAAAAAAAGCTTCGGTATTCGGTCATGAGTGGTCAGGTGATGTTGTAGAGATAGGAAACACGGTGGATAATTTCAAAATTGGAGACAGGATAGTAGCGGTAAACAGTGTGCCCTGTTATGAGTGCTACTACTGTAAGCTTGGAAGATATTCCTTATGTGAGAATCTGGTATACAATAATGGTGCCTATGCAGAGTATATAAAAGTACCAAAAAATATATTAAGAAAAAATGCATACATGATACCGGATAACATAAGCTACAGGGAAGCTGCACTGCTGGAGCCGCTGTCCTGTGTGGTTCATGGTATAGAACAGTCCGATATTAGGACCGGTGATATGGTAGTAATTAACGGTGCAGGGCCCATAGGGCTTATGTTTGTAATACTGGCCAAGATTAAAGGTGCAGTAGTAATATCGACGGACCTGTCGGAAGAGAGATTGGGATATGCACAAGAATTTGGTGCTGATTATATTATTAACAGTGCCGAAGTAAATGATCAGGTACAGGCAGTAAAAAAATTAACCGAAGGAGGTAGAGGTGCAGATGTAGCCATTGATGCTACCGGGCTCCCGGAAGTGTGGGAGTTAACCATACTGATGGGCAGGAAAGGGGCAACCATAAACCTGTTTGGAGGCTGTGCACCCCATACTTCTATTAATATTGATACCAGCCTTCTGCATTACTCGGAGTTGAATATAAAGGGCGTGTACCACCATACACCTTATTATGTAAAGAAAGCGTTTAAACTATTAATGTCGGGCCTGATTAACGCGGCAAAATTTATAACCGCCGATATGTCACTTAAAAGGCTGGTAGAGGCGCTGGAACTTATGGGTAAACAAAAAGGAATAAAGTACAATATTAAAGTGTGATCATTATGAAAGCTCTGCTCTGTTACAATCAAAATAAATTTAAACTGGAAGAGATAGCCAGGCCCGATCTGAAAGAAGACGAAATGCTGATAGAAATGATATATACAAGTCTCTGCGGCTCTGATATTGTAAAAATATTTGATCCCCGGGTAAAAAAGCCTGCTGTTTTTGGGCATGAAGTAGTGGGAAAAGTAGTGGAAACAGGAAAGAATGTAACCGGATTTGATATAGGCGATGTAGTAGTAGCTGCTCATCATATACCCTGTTATCACTGTCATTACTGTCTGCACGGCAATTATTCCATGTGCAGGCACTTTAAGGAGACCAATATATATCCAGGCTCATTCTGCCAGTATATAAGACTGTCAAAAGAACATATAAGGCACACTACTTTTAAAATTCCCGGCAGCTTTAATATCATTGAATCACTGTTTATAGAACCTCTAGCCTGCTGCATAAGAGCCATGGAGAGGATTTCCTTTAAAAAAGATGATATATTTTCCGTGGTTGGAACCGGTGTTATCGGAATGTTATTTATCCAGTTGATTAAGCTTTCAGGCGGTAGAGTGGTGGCCATTGATGTGGACAGCAGTCGGCTGTCCCGGGCTGAAGCTGTGGGAGCTGAATATACCATAAATCCGTCTGTACAAAATATCTGCGGAGAAATTAACAGCATTACGGATATAGGCATAGACGTTGCCATACTTACCTTAACTAGCAAATATACCATGGGTGAAGCCCTATCTTACACTAGAGACGGTGGGATAATAAGTATTTTTGGAGCTTCGGGCAGGGAGAGCAGATTCGAAGTTGATTTTGAAAAAGTGTATAGAAGAGAACTGACCATAAATAGTTCTTATTCAGCCACTCCCGAGACCCTAAAAAGTGCTTACAATATTATAAAAGATAAAAAAATAGATTTATCCCTGCTTATATCCGGGGTTATGCCGCTTTCAGATTTTAAAAAAGGTCTGGACCTTATGCTGAAGAGAAAAATATATAAAGCGATTTTTAAGCTGTAGCATCTCTTTGACGCCGTAAAATAGTAATTCTTGAGTTTGAGAGTAAATCATGTTTTTAGATGAGGCAAAAATCAATATAAAAGCAGGAAACGGCGGAAACGGCATGGTTACTTTCTTTAAACTGAAAGGCGGGACCAAAAAAATTCCCAGCGGGGGAAGTGGAGGAAAGGGCGGTAGTATTTTAATAGAGGCCGTCGGGAATTTAAGTACTCTGTACGGATTTAAGAAAAAGATACATTTTAAGGCTGAAAACGGGAAAAGTGGCGGGCCCAATAACAGAAATGGTAAGGACGGCGAGGATTTGATCATAAAAGTACCAGCCGGGACTATAATAAAAGATGTGAGAGGAAATATAATTGCTGATCTGGATAATTCCGGGGATAGGATTGTTATAGCTGAAGGTGGGATAGGAGGCAGAGGAAATTCGAGTTTGGTTTCTGCTAAAAGAAGATTTCCTGCATTTGCCGAAATAGGAGAAAAGACAGAAGAATTCTGGGTCAATCTGGAACTCAGGCTTATTGCTGATGTGGCATTGGTTGGATTTCCTAATTCCGGTAAGTCTACCATAATAAGCCGGATATCGGCAGCGAAACCGAAGATAGCAGATTATCCTTTTACTACTTTATCGCCCAATCTGGGTGTTGTAACTGTAAATGACGAAGATTTTGTGATTGCGGATATCCCCGGACTGGTAAAAGGGGCGCACCGGGGAACAGGCCTGGGGGATAAATTCTTAAGGCATATAACCAGGACTGCGGTGCTGGCTCTGGTTTTGGACGGGCAGAGGATTATAGACCAAATGCAGGATATAGTTAAGACTTTCGATATTTTAAGAGAAGAGATAAAACTATATAATATTGATATATTTAAAAAAGATTATGTGGTTTTAATAAACAAGGTTGATCTGGTATCGGATAATGATAAATTAGAAGGGATCGCAAAAGTTCTTGAGAATAAGAGCAGAAAAGATATTTTTTTAATATCAGCTGTTACCGGAAAGAGCCTTGATAAGTTAGTATGGGGCCTGTACCGGAGAGTGGCTGCATACAGGGAGAAGCTCCAGAAGGATAAAGGCAGAGCAGCCAAAAGGAGGAGAGAAGTAAAAGTTTATGGGCCGGATAAAAAGAAACCGGAAATGGGGAAAATTGAAATTGAAAGAAATAATGGTGAATATGTGGTGAGGAATAAAGAAATAGAAAGAATGGTAGCCATGACTGATCTGGAAAATGAAGAAGCGCTGGATTATTTAAAGTACAGGCTTAAAAAGATAGGAATTGCAGACAGGCTAAAAAGGATGGGCATTAAAGAGGGGAGTACTATAATTATAGGAAACCTGGTTTTTTCACTGGTGGAATAAATTTATTTACGGAGCAGGAGATGACTGATAAAAAAAGATGCATAAGAGATATTAAAAGAATGGTTATAAAAATAGGTTCCAGCAGTCTTACTTTAAAGCAGGGCGGTCTGGATATTGCCAATATGGAAAAATTTGTAAAGGAAGCCAGCTCTCTGATTAAGAAAGGAATGGAGGTAATAGTAGTGACCAGCGGAGCTATAGCTGCAGGTCTGGAAGGCTTGAATATACCAAAAAAACCGGAAAATATAACACTACTTCAAGCTGCCGCTTCTATAGGCCAGGTTGAACTTATGAAACTGTACAGCAACCTGTTTTCAAAAAATGACTTAAAAATAGGCCAGATACTATTAACCCAGGAAGATACTACCAGAAGGGAGCAGTACCTTAATATAAAAAATACCATAAAGAATCTAATTAATTTAAGTATTGTTCCTATTATAAATGAAAATGACAGTGTAGCCGTGAACGAGATAAAATTCGGGGATAACGATGAGCTGGCAGCTCTGGTTTCGATTCTGGCAGAAGCAGATATTTTAATAATTTTAACTGATATTGATGGAATGTATGATAAAGACCCCAGGATTCATAAAGATGCAAAGTTAATTTCATATGTAAGCAGGATAAATGAGGATATTGAAAATGCAGCAGGAGGAATTGGTTCAACTTATGGTATCGGCGGGATGGAATCAAAAATAAAGGCTGCAAAGATTTGCTCATTCTCGGGTATAAAAGTGATAATTGCAAATTGCAGAAGTAAAGATTTGCTGGATAAGATCATTGCCGGTGAAGATATAGGAACATTCTTTGCTCCCCAGACTGAAAAAAGGGTAAAAAGTGTAAAAAAATGGATAGCTTTTGGCATGAAAACCAAGGGTGATATAGTTATTGATAAGGGGGCGGAGGAAGCTGTATTGAACAAAGGGAAAAGCATTTTGGCTGTTGGTGTGGTCAGAGTCGGCGGAAAATTTAACCAGGGCGATACGCTGAAGGTATTTTCGGTGGATAATAGACTGATTGCTAAAGGAATAAGCAATTTTTCCAGCAGGGACATAGAGAAAATAAAAGGAAAGAACCGCAGTAAAATTTTATCCGAATTCGATGATTCTATGTGCGGTGAAGTAATTCACAGAGATTACCTGGTAGTTTTTAAGGATTAATTTTTGCCGGCTTTTTTGTGTTATAATAACTAGAAATTGGAGGAGTATATGGATATAGTTCTGGAAATAGCAAAAAATGCAAAAGAAAGCTCTGGTTTTATTTCAAATGCAAATACCGCGGTTAAAAATAAGGTATTATCTGATATTTCAAAACATCTTATCAGCTGCACTGAAGAAATAGTAAAAGAAAATAAAAAAGACCTTGAAACATCCATGCAGCAGGGAATAGCTGAAAGTTTGCTGGATAGGTTGAAACTGGATGGGCAGAGAATAGAAAAAAAAGCGGAAAGTATAAATAAAGTGATCAAATTTACTGATCCTGTAGGAGAGGTAATTTTTGGATATAATCTCCCCAATGGACTGATTTTAAAGAACATAAGGGTACCGCTGGGAGTTGTGGGGATGATATATGAAGCCAGGCCCGATGTTACTATTGATGCTTCGGTTCTGTGCCTCAAGGCCGGGAATTGTATAATTTTAAGAGGAAGTTCACACGCACTTAATACCAATAAAAAATTGGTTGAAGTAATGAGCAGAGCACTGAAAGATAACGGTTTTCCACGAAGCATAATACAGATTATCCCTTCTGCCGAAAGAAAAGATGCGGTAAGATTGATGCAGCTGAGGCAGTATGTAGATATTCTTATTCCGAGGGGTGGTAAGAGTTTGATTGACAGCGTGGTGAAAAATTCCAGGGTACCTGTGATTGAGACCGGAATCGGGAATTGCCATGTTTATGTTGATAATGTGCTGGAAAACATAAACCAGGATATAATTTGTGAAGTAATAATAAATGCCAAGACACAGCGGCCGAGTGTATGCAATTCGGCTGAAAAATTACTGGTGCATAAGGATGTTGCTGAAAAACTGCTGCCGGTGATACTTGGAAAACTTGAGACCGGAAAGGTAAAGCTTTTGGGCTGCAGTAAGTCCAAAAAAATTTATCCGTCTATCGAGCTGGCTTCTGAACAGGACTGGTATAAAGAGTATCTGGATTATAAAATGGCAGTAAAAGTTGTTGATGATATAGAAGAAGCGGTAAAGCATATAAATAAGTACGGCTCTCACCATACTGAGACAATAATTACATCGAGTTATCAGAGCTCAATTTATTTTACAGGCAGGGTAGATTCATCCACTGTTTTTGTCAATGCTTCTACCAGGTTTACGGACGGGGAACAGTTTGGAATGGGTACAGAAATTGGGATAAGTACCCAGAAACTTCACTGGCGGGGACCTATGGGATTAAGAGAGCTTACAACCAATAAGTTCATAGTATTGGGCAATGGTCAGATAAGGATGTGATATGGGAAAAAACAGCGAGACCAATGAAAAAATCGGAATTATGGGTGGAACATTTAATCCCGTACATAACGGTCATCTGGTTACTGCTCAGGAGGCATTAAGCCAGTTTAGACTGGATAAGGTAATTTTTATACCTACGGGAAATCCGCCGCATAAAGTCGATAATGAAATAGCTGATGCTGAGGACAGACATATAATGACCGTTATTGCTACTTCTTCGAACAGCAGATTTTTTGTTTCAAGGATTGAAATAGACAGAAAAGGTAAATCATACACTATAGATACTGTTAGGCAGCTAAAGGGAATGTATAGTAAAAGTTCATCGCTATATTTCATAACCGGTGCCGATGCTATTTTAGAAATACTTACCTGGAAGAATACCGCAGAGATAATTTCACTTTGTGAATTTATAGCTGCAACCAGACCTGGATACAATCTGGCACGGATAGAGGACCTTAAAAAAAGGCTTTTCGGCAGGGATGAAGCTTCCCGCAATAGAATTTATATAATGGAGATACCGGCTCTTTCCATTTCTTCAACCGATATAAGAAATAGAGTAAGGAGCGGCAGGCCAATAGATTATCTCCTTCCTAAGGGAGTTAGCAATTATATATTAAAACATGAACTTTATAAATAATCTTGCCCTGACCGCCGGGCAAAAAAGATATCTTAAGGATTTGGTTGAAAAAATCAAGTCTGTTATGCATGCATCTTTATATCAGCACTCTGTTAACACACTGGAGTATGCAGTTATTATTGCCAAAAAGCATTTAACCGATATAGATTTTTTTAATTTAAGTGTTGCATGCATACTGCATGATTACGGTAAAAGATTTAACTACGGGGAACTGGTGGAGGTTGCAAAGGAAAATAAACTCAAGCTCAGTAGTTTTGAATTAAATTCCCCGCCTTTAATACATAGTTTTGTCGGTGATTATTTGGTTTCAAGAGATTTTAATATCTCTGATAAAAAAGTGTTAAAAGCAATTAAATTTCATACCATTGGGTATTGTAATATGAGTTTGGAACATAAGATTTTATTTATTGCAGATAAAATTGAAAAAAGCAGAAAATATAATAATGTGAAAAATTTAAGGAGTCTGGCTCTAAAAAATATTAATTTATGTCTACTAGAGGTTTATAAAAATACTATAATATATGTTATAAACAGGAACAGACTTTTACATCCTGATACGAGTAAGATTTGGAACAATATTTGTGGAGGTATTTAAAATGTCTTTTGATGAAGATGAGAAAGAATTCAGGGAAAAGAATTCCGATAATAGAGATTTTAATAATATAAATGACAGAAATAAAGAGTCCCGTAATTCTGAAGATGATTTTTTTAAGGATGAAGATTTTGAGTTTGAAGATCATATGGGCGAAGATACTGAGAGTGAAGGATATAGAGTCAAGAGAATAAAGCAGAGAAGAAGGAGGAGAAGAGTCATTTTCAGAACTATTGGCATAATGTTTATCCTGATTGTAGTTGCAGTAGGAGTAGTTTTCTGGGGTGTTCCGTGGATTAAAAGTAAACTTCCTTCTAAAGTCGAGATACCGAAAGAAGAGAGAATAAATATACCCAGTTCTCTTGAATTAACACAGGATATTGATATTGTTATTGCCTGTGCCGGCGAGAATCTGCTGGAACCCGATGTAAGTTCAATTATATTTTCAAGATATTATAGTATCGAAAATAAATTGATATCATTGTGCATTCCGGTAAAAACATTGTTGGATATACCAAGCATAGGTACAGGATTAGTATGTGAATCTGTGGAAGGAGGCATGGACCTGCTGAGCCTTACCCTGAAAAATAATCTGGGTATAGCTATGGAAGTGGATTACTATATTCTTATGGATATTTATAATGTCGTTAATAAACTGGATGGAATAAATCTGGAGCTGGATGAGGAGATTACAGTCAAAAATTATGACGATGACTCGACCTTTGAACTACAACCGGGAAGTAACCTGATTGATGGAGCCGAAGCGGTAAATTTTCTTAAATATTTCAGCGGAATAGAGCAGGAGGTTCTCATAGGAGATATTGTAAAACAAAAATTGATCCTGGATGCAATAACCCAAAAGATTGCAGGTGAAAGTGAAGAAGAATTATCAGCCAATCTGAATCTTATAAAGGATTTTATGGACAGCAATCTGAGCATGGAGGAGAGACTTAAAATATTCTCCACCTTTTCCAAAATAGGATCCGGTAAAAGCAACGTTTATTCTCTGAACGTAGAGGATCATGAATCACCTGAAGGTGAAATATTTTATACAATAGGAGATATTTCTGGACTTCCTGAAATATTTGGTATAGAGGAGACTGCGTCTGAAGAGGTTACTGCTATTGAAGAAACAGTCGATTTGACCGTATTTAACGGCGAGGGTACCCCCGGGCTTGCAGCCGGAGTGGCAGAACTTCTAAAAGGTAAGGTATTTGAAAGCGGTAAGAATAAATATAATATACTTGAAGTGGGAAATGCGAATAATTTTAATTATAATATTACAGAAATTACAGTATATTCGGACCAGTCTTATGTAATAGACGCAGCAGATGATATAAAAAACATACTGGGGGTAGGGAACATAACCGTAAATGAAAGTGAGGATATAGAATCAGATATTATTATAATCCTGGGAGCGGATTATAAGGCCAATGAAACGGGATCAGGGGGTTTAGAAGAGGCTGATCAGCTTGTAAAAATAATTGTTTTAAATGGCGAGGGTACACTCGGAATAGCAGCGATAGTTAATGGTATCCTTGAAGATCATTTTAATGCTGAAGAAAAAATTGTAGAGATGTTGGAACCAAGGAATGCTGACAACTGGAATCATACAAAGACTGAAATAACCATATTTACTCAAAGAGAAGGATTAGATGAATTGGCCCAGCAGATACAAGATAGGCTAGGTGTGGGAATAATAAATTATTCTGACAATAATGTAGATAATGTGGATATAAGTGTACTTTTAGGGAGTGATCATACAGATCAGTGGTAAAAAAAGTAGTAGAAGGTAGCAATCTCAACTCAAAGGCTGGAGATATAAAGGCAATAGTAAAAAAAGTTGCCAGAATAGCGGATGAAAAAAAAGCGGATTATATAAAAATTCTGGATATGAGATCCAGATTAATTATCACCGATTACTTCGTAATAATCAGCGCAAAGAATACCAGATTAACCAGAAGGATAGAAGAAGAGATTTGCGTACATCTGAAAAACCACAGGCGGTATCCTATAAATGTTAGCGGATTGTCCGAGGGGAACTGGATTCTTGTTGATTATGATGACTTTGTGATCCATATCTTTACCAACGAATTCAGGGAATATTATAGGCTTGAAAGATTATGGAAGGATTCTAAAGAGCTAAAATGGAATTAGGCATATTAAAAATATCCGGGAAAGGATTGGAAATTGAAAAGCTCAACTGCGGGTGAGTTTTACAGGCCTAAGGAAATAGAAGAAAAAATAATAAAAAAATGGAAAAAAGAAAAAATATATTCTTTAAAATCAGATAAAGATGATCCAAAATATTATGTGCTGGAGATGTTTCCCTACCCTTCCGGAGAACCTCATATGGGCCATGCCAGGAATTATACCATCGGAGACGTTATAGCCAGAATTTATTCAAGGAAAGGATACAGTGTTCTTCACCCTATCGGCTTTGATGCCTTTGGACTGCCCGCGGAAAATGCTGCTATAAAGAATGGAATGCACCCTAAAGAAAGCACCGCGGCCAATATTGATAGAATGAGAAAAGCTCTGGTGCAAATGGGAATGAGTTATAATTTTAGTGATGAAATAATAACCTCTGACCCCGATTATTACAGATGGACACAATGGTTTTTCCTGTTGTTTTACAAGATGGGCCTTGCGGAAAAAAAGAAGGCACCGGTTAACTGGTGCAATTCCTGCCAGACCGTACTGGCAAACGAGCAGGTTATTTCAGGCAGGTGTGAAAGATGCGACAATCCGGTGGAGAAGCGGACACTATCCCAGTGGTTTTTTAAAATAACCAATTATGCCCAGAGGCTTCTTGATGATATGGAGCTGATTAAAGACGGATGGCCCGAAAGGGTACTCACCATCCAGAGGAACTGGATAGGAAGGAGTGAAGGTGCCATAGTTGATTTTAAACTTGACGGCAGTGAAAATATTTCTATCCCCGTATTTACTACCAGGCCTGATACATTATTCGGAGTTACTTTTTTCATTATAGCTCCCGAACACTTCCTTATAGATGAAATAGTAGTAGACGAAGAGTATAAGAAGGAAGTGAAAAAAGTAAGAAAAGTAATTTCAGGACAGAGTGATATTGAGCGGGGTTCGGCCGAAATAGAAAAGATAGGCTGCTTTACAGGGAGATATGTCATTAACCCTTTAAATGGACAGGAAGTTCCCATATGGATTGCCAACTATGTTCTGCTGGAATATGGGACCGGTGCCATAATGGCAGTTCCTGCCCATGACCAGAGGGACTTTGAATTTGCATCGAAATATAACATTCCCATAAAAGAAGTGATATCCCCTGACGGTAAAAGCCATAAGGATTTAAGCACTGCATATACCGGTGAAGGAAAAATGATAAATTCCGGGAGGTTCAGCGGTATCGATTCGGAAAAGGGGAAAAGAGAAGTGACTTCCTATATTGAGAAAAATGATATAGGAAGATTTAATATAAGCTATAAGCTAAGGGACTGGCTGATCTCAAGACAGAGGTATTGGGGGGCACCGATCCCTGTCGTTTACTGCGACAGGTGCGGTACGGTTCCAGTTCCGGAAAAGGATTTACCTGTGCTGCTTCCTTATGAAGTGGATTTTAAGCCAAAAGGTTTATCGCCTCTGCTTTACTGTGACCGGTTTGTAAATACCACCTGTCCCCGTTGCGGAGGTAAGGCCAGGAGAGAAACAGATACCATGGATACTTTTGTCTGTTCTTCATGGTATTTTTTAAGATACTGCAGTCCGCATAACAGCAAGGCTGCTTTTGATAAAAAAGAAGTCAGCCGCTGGATGCCGGTAGACCAATATATAGGCGGAATAGAACATGCCAGCATGCATCTTATATATTCCAGGTTCTTTATTAAAGTCCTTTACGATAAAGGACTTATAAATTTTAGGGAACCTTTTATAAAATACTTCCCCCACGGTGTAGTAAATCTGGGTGGTCAGAAAATGTCCAAGTCCAAAGGAAATATCGTGAACCCTTCTAAAATTTATAATAAATATGGTTCGGACGCATTGAGGTTATACATACTTTTTATGGGCCCTGCCGACAGTCCGGTGGACTGGAGCGACAGTGGGGTAGAGGGAGCAAGCAGGTTTCTGGGCAGAGTATGGAGACTGGTAATTAAAAATATAAAACTGGCTGGCAGTATAAGGGCGGCCGGCAGGAAGGATGGTATGTGGGGGGGAATCCCGGAGAATATTAAGAAAAAGTTGTTGGAAGGAAAACTCACCGGTATTGAAAAGGAATTATTCAGGAAGTTGCATCAGACCATAAAGAAGGTGTCTGAAGATATTCTGGGTAGATTTAATTTTAATACTGCCATAAGTGCCATTATGGAACTGGTTAATTT
>CAZHOY010000002.1:0-10759 GCA_964534695.1 uncultured Actinomycetota bacterium
AATGGCCGGTGGCCAGAAAAACAGCGCCGAGGTTTTTAATTTCTTCTAGTAGTGCCCCGAATTTAATATATTTATTACATTCCACACAGGGATTGGGAGTGTTCCCCTGCTGGTATTCTATACAGAAGGGATTGATTATTTTTTCTTCAAACTGCTTGGTAAGATCTATTACAGTATGTGGGACGTTAAGTTCAAGGCACACTTTTTTTGCAGCCTCAATATCTTTATGGGGAAAGCAGGCCGCGGCAGGGTTTTTCTGGTTGAATTTATGGGGAAGAAATTTTATGGTAACTCCTATTATTTTCCAGCCTTCGTCTTTTAAAATTTTTGCGGCCATGGAACTATCAATGCCTCCGCTTATGGCTACTGCTGCTTTTTTTTCATTTTCTTTATGAATATTTTCAGTATACATCATAATAACTATTTTTTGCTTTAGTCTGGATAATTATACGATACTATGTACAATATTATACATATTGAATTTTTTATTTCAGATGTACTTATAATTCTATGATTTCATCTAGAGAAATAATATCCAAAAAATTTTATTACAATAATCTATTCAGGGATTATATTTTTAATTTTAAAAATCTTAGTGGTTCTTATGAATATGATTACAGGGACATGGACCACTACAGGAAGAGAATCCTTGATATTAAGAAGGGTTACAGCGGAAAAAGCAGGATAAAAATTGACAATATTATAAAAGTGTTTAATGCAGTCAGCAAGCAGGTAAAAAGTAAATTGATACTTGTAGGGGATGGTCCGGATATATGTAAGATCAGAAATATGGTAAGTGAATTAAATCTTGAGGGTAAGGTAATATTTATGGGAATACAGGAAAATATAATACCGCTGCTTAATATAAGCGACCTCTACATGCTGCCCTCAAAGAGTGAGGGCTTCGGGCTATCGGCACTAGAAGCTCTAAGCTGTGAAGTTCCCGTAATCGGCACAAATATTGGAGGTCTTAAAGAGGTGGTTGAACATGGGAAGTCAGGCTTTGTTTTTAACCCTGGGGATATTAATTCTATGATTGAAGCAGCTATTAAGATATTAAGTTGTAAAGATACCAGAATGGAAATGGGTCATGAAGCCAGAAGAAGGGCGAAATTTTTTGACAGCAGGTTAATAATGCCCAAGTATTTGAAATATTATGAAAAGGTTTTAAATACTGCATAAATTTTTTGATTTGCATATTTTTTATGTAAATTTATATAAAAATATTTTATGATAAGTATTACTATAAATATAATAATAATTTAATATATTTATTGACTAACTGGAGGAAAAAAAATATAATTGATATTTGTATAAAGTGTAATAATTTTAAGTTGAGAAAAATGGGGTGGAAGTGATGAAAAAGATTTATAGGCTGTTTATCTTCTGTTTTATTATAATAGTACTTATGGTTAGCATCGCAGGCTTTGGATGTACCAAAGAAGTGTCATATGAACTTACTGCTCAGGATAAGGTCATTTTAACCCAGCCATCCGTATGTTTTATAACCACCTATTACTGGGGTTATGTTCTGGACCCATGGGAAAACACATGGAGCGACGCTTATTACTGGGCCTTTGTAGGAACCGGATTTTGTGTAAATCCTGACACGGGGCATATAATAACTGCGGGCCATATGGTGGAGATTAGCGAGGCAGATTTTAAATATGATCTGATATACACCTATCTAACGGAGGCATACAATCTTGATGATTGGACGGAAGATGATTGGAATTGGGCTTATGAAAATGTAAAGGTTGAAGGTTATGACGGCGGTCCATATGATAGGGAAGTTTATGTTCAGTTTAATAACGCCAGCGGAGGAATACCGGACAATCCACAGGACGATGAGACTTTTATAAGGTCAGAAGTAATAGATTACAGCGGCTGGGATCAAAGGGATATTGCCCTTTTAAAGATACAGCCGCAAACCGGTAGGGCACTTTCAAGTGCAATTATAGGAGATTCTTCAATGGTTGAAATACAGGACAGCCTCACTATCTTAGGATATCCATGGACTTCCGAAATCGGTCAGGAAAATGTTATGAATCCTACTGTTACCAGCGGAAATATCAGCAGCAGATTGATGCTTGGCGGTACCGAGGTTCTCCAGATCCAGGGTGATGCAAGAGAAGGAAACAGCGGTGGACCTGTATTAAATTCTAACGGTCAGGTAATCGGAATACTGACAATGGGTACTGATATAGCCAATAATTACTTAAGACCCAGTAATGATGTAAAGGATATTTTAAATAAAAACGGTGTTACCAACAAACCAGGAGTGGTAGATGAAGAATTTAAGCTTGGCCTGGCAATGTACAGATTAAAATATTATTCTAAGGCCATAGAACATTTCAATGCTGTACTGAATTTAAATCAAAGACATCTTCTGGCCCAGGAATACAGATCAAAAGCCCAGGAAGCCATTAACAGGGGAGAAGAGGTTTCATTCAAGGAGGGAACTGAGATTACCATAATAGAATAACCATCAAAACTTATGGGATGGAATGTTCCAGACTGTGAGAAATATAAAGTAAGGGTTCGGGCTGCAGCAGGTTCGAATCCTTATTTTTTTAATTGTTTTAGCAATATATATATGTTATTATATTTCCTCAAATAAATATTCAATGAATTATATGAATACAGGAAAAGATATTTTTTTTACAAAACCTAAAAACGGGCTTTTAAGAGCTTTTTCCGGCAGTAATATGAATATTGCCGGTCTTTCCTCATGTATTCTAATAGTCTTAATTTGTCTGCTAGCTCTGGTCGGTATTCTATCCTGATTTCAGGATGACTGCTGCTTTACCAAAGTTTAAAATCCTGTAATTCTTTTATCAGTATTTTGAGATAAGGTTGTGTTGTACAATTGTAATATTTTAAAAATAAATTTTTAAGAGGAGGGAGAAAAATTGAGAAGTGATAATGTGAAAAAAGGGGTTGCAAGATTACCCCACCGTTCAATTTTTAAGTCTCTGGGATATACTGATGAAGAAATAGCCAGGCCCATAATCGGTGTGGTAAATTCAGCAAATGAATTGATACCGGGTCATATGCATCTTGACAGCATCGCCGGAGCGGTAAAAGCGGGAATCAGGATAGCCGGAGGTACACCTCAGGAATTTTCAACCATAGGGGTGTGCGACGGCGTGGCTATGAATCATATAGGCATGAAGTATTCTCTTGTCACCAGGGAAATAATAGCGGACAGCATTGAAGCGGTATCCATGGCGCATTCTTTTGACGGGCTGGTCCTGGTCACCTGCTGTGATAAGATTGTGCCCGGAATGATTATGGCAGCGCTCAGATTGAACATCCCTTCTATTGTAGCAAGCGGCGGACCAATGATGGCGGGAAAGTTCAGGAATCAGGATATTGACTACAGCACCTGCTATGAAGCTATCGGGAAATATAAAAAGGGTGAATATACTGATAAAGATTTGAAGGAAATAGAGGAAGAAGCCTGTCCTACCTGCGGAAGCTGTTCGGGAATGTTTACCGCTAATTCAATGAATTGCCTTTCTGAAGCAATAGGAATAGCTCTGAAGGGAAACGGTACAATTCCTGCGGTCTATTCCAAAAGATTAAGACTGGCCAAGGCAGCGGGAATGAAAATTATGGATCTTGTCAATAGTGATATTAAACCGAGAGATATAGTAACCATTGATTCGGTTAAAAATGCACTTGCAGTTGATATGGCGCTTGGCTGTTCAACTAATACTATCCTGCATCTGCCGGCTATTGCCAATGAGGCCAAGGTTAATTTTTCGCTGGAAATGGTAAATGAAATAAGCAGCAGGACACCCAATTTATGTAAATTAAGTCCCGCCGGTAATTATCATCTGCAGGATTTGTACGAAGCGGGCGGAGTTGAAGCAGTGATGAATGAGCTTTTAAAAAATGGATTGATTAATGGCGATGCGGCCACTGTCAACGGTAAAAAGGTAAGGGAAAATATTTCCGGTTCTGAGATTCTGGATAAAAAAGTTATAAGAGAAGTTTCAGACCCATATACTAAAGACGGAGGTATTGCCGTCCTGTGGGGTAATCTTGCTCCTGAGGGATGTGTGGTCAAGAGATCGGCCGTAGATCCTTCCATGTATTATCATAAAGGCAGGGCCCGTGTATTTAACAGCGAGGAGGAGTCCCAGGAAGCTATAATGAATGGAAAGATAAATTCAGGAGAAGTAGTAGTGATAAGATACGAAGGTCCCAAAGGCGGACCGGGGATGAGAGAAATGCTGGCACCGACATCAGCTATAGCAGGGATTGGACTGGACAAAGAAGTTGCCTTAATTACAGATGGAAGATTTTCGGGAGCTACCAGAGGAGCATCAATCGGCCACGTGTCTCCGGAAGCCCAGGCGGGAGGTCCTATTGCTGTTATAGAGGAAGGGGACACTATAGAAATAAATATACCTGAAAATAAGATAAATCTGCTGATCAAGGAGGAAGAATTGAAAAGGAGGATGGAAAACTGGAGTCCTCCGGACATAAAAATAAAAGAAGGCTACCTTGTAAGATATTCAAGGATGGTAACTTCAGCGGCAAGAGGAGCTGTGTTAGAATAATTGTATAGAATTAAATTTTATTTTTAAAAAATAAGAAGAAAAATGATATAATTATTAAATCATTCAAGTGTTATAAAGTTGTTACAAATACAGGGGGTAAAATTATGAGTAAGATCACCGGAGCTCAAATGATAATAAAATGCTTAAAAGAAGAGGGAGTTGATGTGGTATTCGGCTATCCCGGCGGCAAAGTAATCCCCTTGTATGATGCATTATTTGACAGTGGTATAAGGCATATACTGGTAAGGCACGAGCAGGGAGCAGCACATGCTGCGGATGGCTATGCCAGGGTAACAGGAAAAACAGGAGTTTGTATTGCCACATCAGGGCCGGGAGGAACTAATCTGGTTACCGGTATAGCCAATGCGCATATGGATTCAATACCAATGGTGGCCATAACCGGACAGGTGGGTACGGCCCAGATTGGAACCGACGCATTCCAGGAAGCGGATATAACCGGCATAGCAGCACCCATAACCAAGCATAATTACCTGGTAAAAGATATTAAGGATTTGCCCAGAGTAATAAAAGAGGCTTTCAGGATAGCATCTACCGGCAGACCGGGCCCGGTTTTAATTGATATTCCGGTGGACATAACAACTGAATTAATAGATGAGAACTTTGAAATGGAAATAAGCCTGCCCGGGTATAAACCTACGCTTAAGGGCAATCTCAAACAGGTTAAACAGGCAGTTAAAGTAATAGCTGAAAGTAAAAAACCCATAATTTTTGCGGGGGGAGGAGTAATCTCGTCTGGGGCAAGTGATGCTTTGAGAAAATTTGTGAAGGCGGCAAAGATTCCGGTTATTACCTCACTATTGGGAATGGGTTCATTTCCAGAAACCGATCAGCTGTCTTTAAAAATAGCCGGCATGCATGGAACCAAATATGCAAATCTGGCATTTACCGAAACTGATCTTATAATTGCAGTGGGGGTCAGGTTTGATGATAGGGTTACGGGTAAATTATCGGAATTTGCCCCGGAGGCTGATGTAATTCATATAGATATTGATCCTGCAGAAATCGGGAAGAATATAAAAGTGCTGGTTCCCATTGTAGGAGATGCAAAAATTGTTCTTACGGACCTATTAAGCGAATATGAAAAATATGTCAAAAAGAAAGGAATTCAGGATAGGAAAGAATGGCTGTCAAGGATTAAAAAATTAAAGGAAGATTATCCCCTTAAATATGATAGGAATTCCAGTAAAGTTAAACCTGCCTATGTTGTGGAGAAGATATATGAGCTTACTAAAGGTGATGCTATAATCTGTACTGAAGTAGGTCAGAATCAGATGTGGGCGGCCCAGTTTTATAAATTTACCAAACCCAGAACACTGGTTTCTTCAGGAGGACTGGGTACCATGGGATTTGGCCTTCCGGCATCCATTGGCGCAAAAATAGGCAGACCGGACAAAACAGTAATAGATATTGCAGGCGATGGCAGTATACAGATGGTATCCCAGGAACTTTCCACTGCAGTTACCAATAAAATAGCGGTAAAAATTATGCTGCTGAATAACGGATACCTGGGGATGGTTAGGCAGTGGCAGGAATTTTTCTGGAATAGGAGATATTCACAGACCTGTATTTATAATTGTGTTGATTTTGTAAAATTGGTGGAAGCATACGGTGGTGTTGGCTTCAGGGTTAAGAAAAAGGATGAGGTTGAAGATACTATAAAGAAAGCCCTGGAGATAAATAATCTGGTACTTGTAGATTTCTTGATAGACAGGGAAGAAAATGTTTATCCTATGGTAGCACCGGATTCTTCAATAAGTGAAATGTTAGAAAGTGTATAGAGAATAACGGGTGATATTATGAATCATATTATTTCAGTTTTGGTTGAGAACAAAGCAGGTGTGCTGGCAAAGATATCCGGACTTTTCAGCAGAAGAGGTTTCAATATTGAAAGTCTGGCTGTTGGTCCCACCAATGATGAGAAAGTTTCAAGGATTACCATGGAAGTGGATGCGGAAAAGCATAGTATTGAACAGATTATAAAACAGCTCTACAAACTGATAAATGTAATAAAGATTCAGGAGCTGGACTCCTCAAATATTGTGGAAAGGGAACTGGTTCTCATAAAAGTAAATGCCGATTCTAAAACCAGGCTTGAAATACTGGAAATAGTGAGTGTTTTCCGGGCAAATATTGTGGATGTAGCCAAAAAAACTTTAATGATTGAAATTACCGGAAACAGCAGGAAGGTAAAGGCACTGGAAGATCTGCTAAGACCTTTTGGGATACTTGAGCTGGTTAGAACCGGTAAAATTGCCTGCACCAGAGGCAGTAAATATTAATTTGTATAGAATTATATATTAATAGAGTGCATCCATTATAAAATTGTTCGAAAGGGGCAATCAAGATGATTAAAAAGTATATAATGACTCCGGGACCTACACCCATATCTGAAGAGGTGCTGCTGGAGCATGCAAGACCTCTTATGCATCACAGGTCTCCGGAGTTTTCGAAAATATTTATGGAGGTAACCGAAAAGTTAAAAAGACTTTTTAAAACTAAAAATGATATTTTTATACTAACTTCTTCGGGAACAGGTGCCATGGAAGCAGGAGTAACCAACTTTTTTTCCAGAGGGGACAAAGTACTGGTGGCAAGCATTGGAAACTTTGGAGAAAGATTTAAAAAGATCGGCAGCATGTTCGGCCTGGAGGTTATTTCACTTGATTATGAATGGGGAGATGCAGCCAATCCCGAAGATATTAAAAAAGCCCTTGATGATGACTCTGATATTAAAGGAATTATGGTTCAATTAAGTGAAACATCAACCGGTGCCATAAATGATATAAGGACCATAGGTAATATTGCAAAAGATTATCCCGCAATCCTTATTGTGGATGCCATAAGCGGTCTGGTAGCATCGGACCTGAGGACAGACGAGTGGGGTCTGGACATTGTAATTGGAGGATCCCAGAAAGGATTAAGTGCACCGACAGGAGTTGCATTTATAAGCGTTAGCGAGAAAGCATGGAAATTTAATGAAAAATCGGATATTCCCTGTTTTTACTTTGACCTTGCTGCAGCTAAAAATTATTCACAGAAAACACCTCCCCAGACACCATGGACGCCAGGAATATCCATAGTTGTAGCCATGAATAAGGCTCTTGATATGCTGTTTGAAGAAAGTCTGGAAAAAGTATTTGAAAGACACCGGGTACTGGCGCTGGCAACACAGAAGGCAGTAGAAAAACTGGGGCTGAAGCTTTTCGTAGAAGATGAAAACAAAAGAGGCTTTTCGGTAACCTCTGTTGTGGTTCCTGATGGAGTTGATGCCAAAGAACTAACCCGGATTATGAGAGAAAAGTACGGAGTAACTATTGCCGGAGGGCAGGGAAAACTGACAGGAAAGATTATAAGAATTGGAAATCTGGGATATTTCGGAATTTTTGATACCATTATAGTAATAGCGGCGCTGGAGATGGTTTTAAACGAGCTTGGCTATAAATTTGAATTTGGGTCCGGTATTGCAGAGGCAGAAAAAATTTTCATAAGAAATAATTATTTAAATGATTAGAATAAAGGCAAAAGATGAATAAAACAATATTAATTACAGATGGTATTTCGGGTGAAGCCAGGAAGAAATTAGAGGACCGGTTTACGGTAAAGGAGAGAAAGGGTCTTGCTCCTGAAAAGCTTAAACAAGAGATTAAAGGTGCGAGTGCCGTTATAATCAGAAGTGCCACCAAACTTACAGCTGATATTATTGAGGCTGCCGATAAACTGGAAATTATCGGAAGAGCAGGGATAGGAGTTGACAATATAGATATTTCAACAGCTACTAAGAAGGGTATTATAGTAGTAAATGCACCGGCAAGTAATGCGGTTACCGTGGCGGAACACACTCTAGCTCTTATGCTTTCTCTGGCCAGAAAAATTCCGCAGGCCTATTTTTCCCTTAAAAACAGAAGATGGGAAAAATCAAAATTTAAGGGCATTGAGCTGGAGGGTAAAACGCTGGGCATAGTGGGTTTCGGGCAGATAGGAGGACTGGTTGCTAAAAAAGTCATAGGACTGGGTATGAAGGTAATTGCATATGATCCCTTTGTATCTGAAGATAGATTCAAGCAGCTGGAAATAAAAAAGGCGGACAAGTTGGAGAATGTATACAAAGAAGCAGATTTTATTTCCATACATTTGCCTAAAAATAAAAATACCCTGGCGATGTTTGATAAAAAAGAGTTTTATAAAATGAAGAAAGGAACCATGATATTAAACGTGGCCAGAGGTGGAATAGTGGTGGAAAAGGATCTTGCTGAATCTATTAAGGAGGGCCAAATAGGTGGAGCGGCACTGGATGTCTATGAGAAAGAACCATGTATTGATTCTCCCGTATTTGAACTGGAAGAATCTGTATGCACCCCACATCTGGGGGCCTCGACTTCGGAAGCGCAGAACAGGGCAGGTATTATAATAGCGGATCAGGTAATCGATGTCCTGAATGGTAAGACAGCATCTTTTCCGGTGAATGCGCCGGCAATAAGGCCGGAGCTGGTGGAAATTTTGCACCCTTTCTTCGAATTGTGTGAAAATCTGGGCAGCCTGTTTATAAATTTATTTGAAGGCAATTTAGATAGTTTAAAGATAGGGTATTACGGAAAAGTATCTGAATACGATGTAAGGATTCTAACTTCTATGATACTGGTAAAAATACTGGAAAGGTATTCAGCGGAAAATGTCAATCTGGTAAATGTTGATCTGGTAACCAGAGAGATGGGCCTTAAGGTAAAAACTCTAAAGAGCAGCGAATCAAAAGATTTTATAAATCTTATTACACTGGAAGGTAAAGGAAAGGATAGCGAGCTCTCCATTTCAGGGACTATTACCGGCAAAAAGAACACTCCCAGATTTATAGCCATTGATAAGTTTGAAATAGATATGGTTCCATCAAAATATATGTCTTTTCTAAGATACAGAGATATACCGGGACAGATTGGGAAGATTGGGACTGCTTTCGGCAGGTTAAACGTAAATATTGCCTCCATGCATGTGGGAAGAAAGAAGATGATCGGAGATGCGGTAATGGGTCTAAACCTGGATAATGAAGTGACTCCTGAAATGTTAAAAGATTTTAAAAAGTTTTCCGATTTTAAAAATATCAAGATTGTAACTCTTTATTAAATAAAAAGATTTTAAAAATTTTAATATTATAAAGGTCAGCAGAGTTCAATGGAAAATAAAATTTATATATTTGATACCACACTGAGAGACGGTGAGCAGGCACCTGGTATTCATCTGAATACAAAAGAGAAATTAGATATAGCGGAACAGCTTTCCAGGTTAAATGCTGATATTATAGAAGCCGGTTTTCCGATATCGTCCAGAGGTGATTTTAAATCGGTAAAAGAAATATCAGGCAGGATTAAGGATAGAAAGATTGCAGCACTGGCCAGAGCAAATCTTAAAGATATAGATGCAGCCGGTGAGGCTCTAAAGGGAGCTGAACAGCCAGTAATACATACTTTCATATCCTCATCTGATATCCATCTGCAGTACCAGCTGAAAAAGAGCAGGGAAGAAGTAATAGAGCTTGCAAAAGAAGCTGTAAAAAGAAGCCTCAAATATACAGACATAGTTGAATTTTCAGCCATGGATGCGACCAGAAGTGACCGGGATTTCCTCTGCAGGCTGTTTGAAGCGGTGATTAAAAGCGGTGCCAGGATTATAAATATCCCTGACACAGTGGGATATGCTATTCCTGATGAATTTGGAGGTATGATAGATTATATTTTTGAAAATACAGGTGGCATAGAAAAAGTCATAGTAAGTGTGCACTGCCATAATGATTTAGGACTCGCTGTTGCCAATTCACTTGTGGCCATAGAACACGGAGCAAGACAGATTGAATGTACAGTAAATGGTATAGGTGAGAGAGCCGGTAATGCATCACTGGAAGAAATAGCTATGATTATTGATACCCGAAAAAAGGATCTGGAAGTATACACCGATATTAATATAAGTGAAATTATCAGGACCAGCAGTATTGTGAAATCTCTTACCGGTTATGTTATTGCACCCAATAAAGCCATTGTGGGTAAAAACGCATTCAGTCATGAAGCGGGAATACATCAAGACGGAATGTTAAAGGATAGATCCACTTATGAAATAATAAAGCCCGAAGATATTGGCCTGAAGTCATCCAGACTGGTGCTGGGCAAGCATTCGGGCCGGCA
>CAZHOY010000002.1:10859-21348 GCA_964534695.1 uncultured Actinomycetota bacterium
AAGATATTGGCCTGAAGTCATCCAGACTGGTGCTGGGCAAGCATTCGGGCCGGCATGCGTTTAAGGAAAGATTAACCGGGATCGGCATTCAATTGAAGGAAGAGGATCTGGAAAAAGCTTTTGAAAGGTTTAAAAACCTTGCAGAAAAAAAAGGTGCCATAAATGACCAGGATATTAAAGCGATAGTAGAGAATGAATTAAGGGAGGTTAAGGAATATTTCCTGCTTAAATATTACAATGTTCAAAGCGGGTTGGATATACGGGCCAGTTCTACGGTAAGCATAGAGGTAAAAGGTAAGATTCATAAGAGTACTTCGGATGGCGATGGTCCCATAGATGCTTCTTTTAAAGCTATTGACAAGATAACAAAAATAAATGCAAAACTGGTTGAATATAATATAGAAGCTGTTTCAGGAGGCAAGGATGCGCTGGGTTCGGTTAAGATAGTGGTAAGTGCCAACGGTATAGAGGTAATGAGTAGCGGCATAAGCACGGATATAGTAGAGGCCAGCATAAAGGCTTATGTCGATGCTATGAACAGGATAATTGAAAGCTCGGAATGATTATGTAGATTAAAATTATAATTATTATGAACCGGAAAGGTAACTATAAAATTGAATGTTAAAAATAAGCCGCAATCAGTGGCACAGAAAATACTTGCCTGTCACTGCGGCAGAGATTATGTTTCCGAAGGCGAAATAGTAAATGCAGATGTAGATATTGTACTGGGTAATGATATCACTATGCCTATTGCCATCGAGGAGTTTAATAAAATCGGCACGGGTAGGGTTTTTGATAAAGAAAAAGTGGTGATGGTCCCTGACCATTTTGCCCCCAATAAAGATATAAAATCGGCACAACAGTGTAAATTTATGAAGGAATTTGCCAGGGAACAGAGCATTAAAAATTATTTTGAAGTGGGTAGAATGGGTATTGAGCATGCACTTCTCCCTGAACTGGGTCTGGTATTGCCAGGCGATCTTATAGCGGGCGCAGATTCACACACATGTACTTACGGAGCCCTGGGAGCAGCTTCAACAGGTGTGGGAAGCACAGATGTTGCTGTGGCAATGGCTACAGGCAAACTATGGTTTATGGTACCCGGAACCATAAAATTCATCTATAGCGGGAGCTTAAAGAAGTGGATAACAGGTAAGGATCTGATACTCCATACCATAGGTCTCATTGGAGTGGACGGAGCACTGTACAGGTCCATGGAATTTACCGGTCCTGCCGTAAAAAAATTGTCTATGGATTCAAGATTTACCATGTCCAATATGGCCATAGAGGCAGGGGGAAAATTTGGAATTTTTGAGGTTGACGGGATAGCCGAAGAATATTTAAAAGTAAGGTCAGGTAGAGATTATAAGATATTTAAAAGTGATCCTGAAACAGAATATGAAAAGATATATGATATAGATTGTTCCGGCATAGAATTACAGGTGGCAGCTCCTCATCTTCCGTCAAATGCAAGAAATGCAAAGGATTTGAAAGATATTAACATAGACCAGGTGGTAATAGGTTCCTGTACCAATGGAAGAATCGAGGATTTAGGAATTGCAGCAGAAATTTTAAGCGGCAGGGAGGTAAATGGTAATATAAGGACCATAATAATTCCTGCTACCCAGAATATATATCTGGAAGCAATGAAAAGAGGGTATATAGAGATTTTCATAAAGTCCGGCTGCGCGGTAAGCACCCCGACCTGCGGACCCTGCCTGGGAGGCCATATGGGTGTACTGGCGGAAGGTGAAAGGGCGGTATCCACAACCAATAGAAATTTTGTGGGCAGGATGGGGCATCCAAAAAGCGAAGTATACTTAAGCGGACCGGCGGTAGCTGCTGCCTCTGCAGTAGCAGGCAGAATAGCTACACCTGGGGAGGTTATGCAATGATGATAAGGGGGAAAGTTATAAAATATGGAAATAATGTTAATACTGATGTAATAATACCGGCTAGATATCTTAATACCACCGACGACAAAGAACTGGCCTCACATTGCTTTGAAGATATGGATAAGGATTTTAAAGAGAAGGTAAAGGAAAGAAGAATAATAGTTGCAGGCCACAATTTTGGATGCGGATCTTCCAGGGAACATGCGCCTCTGTCCATTAAGGCCAGCGGTGTAAAGGCAGTGATTGCCAGGTCATTTGCCCGTATATTTTTTAGAAATGCTATAAATATAGGGCTTCCGGTGGTGGCAAGCATGGAGGCAGCTAGTTTTATAAAAGATGGGGATGAACTGGAAATAGATTTAAGCGGCGGCAAAATTAAAGATATTACTGGAGATAAAATCTTTAACATAAATCCGCTTCCTGAGTTTATCCAGAAAATAATAATAAGCGGCGGTTATGTAAATTTTGCCAGAGATAATAAAGGAAGATAAATGCTGAACGAGAAAGAAAAAAACAGAATATATATATATGATACTACCTTAAGAGATGGTGCACAAAGAGCTGATATATCTTTTTCAGTCAATGATAAGCTGCAGATGATAGACAGGTTTGATGATATAGGCATTGATTATATCGAGGTTGGGTTCCCTGCTTCAAATCCAAAGGAAATGGAGTTATTTAAGGAACTTAAGAATAAAAGATATAAATATTCTAAAATAGTTGCATTCGGGATGACCAGGTATAAGAACATGCCAGTAGCAGAGGATAGTAGTTTAAAGCAGTTAATTGATTCAGGTGCGGATGCTGTCTGTATTGTGGGTAAATCATCTTCTCTTCATGCCGAAAAGGTTATAGAGACTACCCTGGAAAATAATTTAAGCATGATTTTTGATACCGTAGAATATTTAAAAAAATATTTTCCTGAAGTGATTTTCGATGCTGAGCATTTTTTTGACGGATTTAAGGAGAATCCGCAGTACACGCTGAAAACTTTAAAGGCAGCTTTGGAAGCCGGAGCTGATTATTTGTGCCTCTGTGATACCAACGGAGGCATGCTCCCGGATGATGTCATAGAGATAATCGACAAGGTAAACAGGCAGACTAAAACAACTCTGGGGGTACATTTCCATAATGACAGCGGCTGCGCGGTTGCCAATACGGTAATAGCTGTAAAAAAGGGAATAAAGATGGTCCATGGAACCATAAATGGTTATGGTGAGAGATGCGGTAATGCGGATCTGTGTCAGATAATTCCCAATCTGGAGATTAAATTAAAAAAATACTGCTTGAAAGAAGACAACCTGAAGCATTTAACCAATCTTTCAAGGTTTATAAGTGAAACTGCCAATCAGATTACAAATCCCAGCCAGCCGTTCGTGGGGCGTAATGCTTTCACCCATAAGGGCGGTATGCATGTAAGCGGTGTAAGCAAATTATCAGAAGCATTTGAACATGTGCATCCTGAAACAGTGGGTAATACGAGGGAGATACTGATTTCAGAACTTTCCGGTAAGAAATCCATAATTCTAAAAGCAAAGGAATTCGGAATCAATCTGGAAGATGATTTGAAAAAGGTAAGTGAGATATTGAACCGAGTTCAGAATATGGAGCATAAGGGTTACCAGTTTGAGGCTGCCGACGGAAGCTTTGAACTGCTGGTTAAGCAAATCACCGGTTCAAAAAAGAAATTTTTTAAACTGGAAAGCTTTAGAGTGTTAAACGAAAAAAAAGAAGACGGCAGAATGCTGTCAGAAGCCACGGTTAAGGTTCTTATAGATAATAATAAGATAATAGAGACTGCTGAGGGAAACGGTCCGGTTAACGCACTGGATAGTGCACTGAGGAAGGCAATAAAGAGCTGTTATCCGGAACTGTCAAAAATTACCCTTACAGACTTTAAGGTTAGGGTACTGAATGAGAAAAAGGGAACCGGGGCAATGGTTAGAGTTTTAATTGAATCTTCTGACGGAGAAAAGAGCTGGGGCACCATAGGAGTGTCTGAGAATATAATCGAAGCAAGCTGGCAGGCGCTGGAAGACAGCATAATATACGGGCTGATGCATGTGGAGAAGAGTGAATAGAATTATGAAATTCATAAAAATTTGCTTCCTTTATAATCTTTATAATACCTTTTATTGAACAAATAATCAGAAAATTTTCAGGAAAAGTTAAATCTAATAAAACTTCTTTTTAGTATACAATTAAGCAGTAACTACCTCTTATTATTAAATTAGTCTTTGGGTTATTTCTTGATGTTGTAAACTGAAAACTGATTATAAACGGTAAGCTCAAGATAAGTTGATGTTAAATACATTATTGATTTATATCTCTTTATATATACAATAAGATATATATTAATATATAATATGGAGCTAAAATAATGGCAAAAGTTCTTTTATCAATACCTGATGAAGTCCTTGACAAAATTGACAGATACAAGGAAAGAAAAAAAATAAAAAGGAGTCAGTTCTTTCTGGAAGCAATAAATAATTATTTTAAAACTAGTATGGTAGAAGAGTATTTTAACAGAAGGAAAAAAGTAGTAGAGCGTATTAAAAAAACAAGTGAGAAAGTAATGAAAGCAGGCATAAAAGATTGGGATCCCACCGATGAAATCAGAAAATTTAGGGATCAGAGAGCGAGTAAGCTTATGAAAAGGTGGGAAGAAACCTGATATGGAAAGCAGTGTAATATTTAATGAGAAACTGATTGAATTACCTGACTTTTTGATAGGTGAATCCAGAAAGAAAAGGTACGTGCTTGATGCTTCTGTAGTTTTTAAGTGGTACTATAAAGAAAATGAGGCTGATTTACATAATGCAGATATACTATATGATTTTTTAAATTCCAAGCAGGACTTATTATTTGCTCCCCAGTTACTTATTTATGAGATACTAAACGCATTCAGATTAAAAGAGGAAATTGGTAGTAAAACAATAGAATCAATCATTTCTGAGTTGTACGATACCATCTTTATACTTGAAGCAGATAGAGCTATCTTGAAAAATGTATTTTTATATGCCAGGCTTTTAAAGATTTCTGTTTGTGACAGTGTTTATATTGCCCTGTCCGAGAAGCTTGATGCGTCGCTTATAACTGCGGATAGAAAGCTTTATGAGGCAGGAAAAAATCTACAATATAAAGTTATTATACTTTCGGATTTTTTAAAAAAATAACTTTGGTATTAAAAATATTGTAAGGCACTGATATATATGAAGTAAGGAGGAAACCC
The DNA here is from genome assembly GCA_964534695.1 of uncultured Actinomycetota bacterium. Taxonomy (GTDB): domain Bacteria; phylum Actinomycetota; class Humimicrobiia; order Humimicrobiales; family Humimicrobiaceae; genus CAZBSE01. The sequence continues at coordinate 15,987 of CAZHOY010000002.1, forward strand.
TATTATGGTATATGGGAAAAAAATTACCCTGTCTACAAAAGGATTTTCAGATATTAAAAATATTACCGATCAAGTTAAAGACGTTGTCGATAAGTCCGGCATAAAGAATGGGTTGGTAGGTGTTTTTGCCGTTGGATCAACTGCTTCCGTTTCAACCATGGAATATGAACCGGCCCTGGTGGAAGATGTGCGCCAGCAGCTGGAAGAATTTGTTCCTGCCGATAAACATACACGTCACTCACGAACATGGGGTGATGATAATGGATTTTCGCATATACGAGCCACGTTTATGGGTCCTGGTATTACCGTAACACTATCAGGCGGCAGGTTAGTTCTGGGCACGTGGCAGCAGATAGTAGTTATTGATCATGATAACAGGCCACGTTCACGTGAGATTTTTGTACAGGTTATGGGAGAAAAATAAAAAATATACTGGTATATTTTCTTTATTTATTTGTTATTTTAAGTTATCATATGTAATCAATGAATATATAAAATTACAAATCAGGAGATTATGAAAATGAAAAATGCCATTGGCAGCAGTCCTATAGGAATTAGGATTCCAAAAGATATAAAAAGAAAATTTGATGAATATTGTGACAAAAAAGGTCTAAGAAAGAGTTATCTTCTTGGCAAAATTATTGAAGAAAAATTACTGGAACTCGAAGAAGATGAAATGGATTTGAAATTAGTAGAAGAAAGAATGGAAGAAGAAAGAATTACTTTAGAGGAATTTAATAAATATATGGATAAAAGGATTTAACCTTGAAAAATTGGGAAATGCAGATTTCTAGAAGTATGTTAAAAGACCTTGGTGAAGTTGAAAGAAATTATCTTTTAAAAATAAAAAATGCTATAAATAATTTAGCTTTAAATCCTTTTCCGGAAAATGCTAAAAAATTGAAAGGAAAAGATAAATTAATTTTAAGAATCAGAGTCGGAGTTTATAGAATAGTATATTTGGTAGATTTAAAACAACGATTAGTAATTATATTAGGAATTAACCATAGAAAATCTTCTTACAGAAAGAATTTTAATTAAGAAATTATTTAAAAAAAATAAAGAAAGCAGCTGGGGATAATTGAAATACAGTATAAAATAATAAAAGGGATAGCTCCAGTATTGGCAACAGTATGGAGCAGATACTAGATATTGCTCTTTAAATATCCAGAACGTAAACTCTCCAGGTAAAAGCAACTTTTCCCAATCTAAAAATAGGATTTATTATATCCAGATTTATATCTGCCATCTGTGAACCCGAAGCATATTTGAACCCCAAATCGGTTGCATCTTTGTTGATTTTAAAAAATATTTTGGATTCTATGCCGGCTTTCCTGAATTCTTTTTTAACTCCCAGCATCAGAATCCTTAATCTTGTAAGCCCACCGGTTTTAAGTTTCTTTTGGATTAGATTAAAAATTTTAATATCTCTGCTAAAATCTCTCAAATTAAGAAAACGTTTTGAAGGCATATAAGGCCATCTGCTGTCAAAATTCTCTATTACTTCATTTATATCAGGAATGTTTACTGAAATTCCTATAGGGGTATTGTCCTTTTCTATGATGAACATTAAATCTTCAATAGATATTGATTTTATGCTCGATGCCTGCAGATTGAATTCTGCATTGGTCATCCTGACCTGCTGGGGATGGTTTTCGGTATTCCAGATATTATTATAGAGCTCCTTTATTCTTTCTACTTCATTCTTGAAATCTTTAAAATCTACATTTCTTATGTTTATCTCATTGAGTGTCTTATTACCTTTATTAGAAATCTTAAGCAGGATCCTTTCGATTCTGTTCATGTAATTTCTGGAAGCAGCACTATCGGTAACCACACTGTACCAATCGTTTTCCTTGACCAGTCCGTATTCTTCAAAGATATCTTTATAGTAAGGCGCATTATATGGTTCTAAAAAATACGGTTTATTCTCAAATCCGTCTACAAGCAGCCCTATTTCACCTCCGGCATTAAATTTTGCCGGGCCTATTATTTTCCCGCATCCATTTTTCTTTAGATAATCCACTGCCTTATCAAGCAGCCTGGATGCCAGATCTTTATTTTCAATGGATTCAAACAGCCCCAGCCAGCCAAATTTATAATTGTGTTTTTTATTATAATTATAATCAATAAAAGACATTATTCTTCCGGCCGGTTTGCCGTTGCTGTAGGCAATAAAAAATTTAATCTGCGTATGGTCAAAAAACGGATTTCTATTCAAAATCCCCGGCAACCTTAAAAATGTTGGATTAAGGGATTCAATTTCATGGATAAATAAGGGGTATATTTTATTTGAATGGCTGCTCCTGTACCAGTCTATAAAGTAAGGGACAATTACAAACTCTTTTAATTTGTTTAAATTCAGGCTATTAAAATAATTCGGCTTATATTCGCCAAGTTCTTTAATATGGAATTCAGACATTTCACCTTTAAAGGAATGTAAAATTTATAAATAGCAGTAAGTATAATGGATAATAGAGCAGGCCACAACTAATTCGGGTAGTATTTGCAGTATGCTATAATCAGGCTCAGATGCCTTTGGATTTAAAAAAGATAATAATTCAGGCTTAAAATATAATTGCTTATTCTCTGCATTTTTAATAAAATATTCAGGAATGTTTTCAGGCAATTAAGCCTTTTGGATATCTGGCAATTTATTTGATATTTTTTAGGAGGAGGTTTTGGTGTCGGTTTCACTGTTAATAAGAATTATTCCTTTCATCGGTTCCGGTATATCATTTATTCTGGCTGTAATTTTTTCTGCACTGGTTAGTAAAAAAAGCAGGGGTTCAAAAAGAATGCAGGAAATTTCCAATGCCATATTTGCGGGAAGTAGAGCGTACCTGAATCAGCAGGCTAAAATGATGCTGATATTTTTTGCAGTTTTAGTTGCGCTTCTGGGAGTTATGGTTAAATTCGGATATCTTTACTTTGCTTCGATTCCGGCTTTTGCTACCGGTATGGGATTCAGTATTTTAATTGGTTATATAGGAATGTGGATATCCACTACAACCAATGCCAGGGTAACTCATGCTGCAAAAGAAAAGGGTCTGGGAGAAGCTATGAATATAGCCATAACGGCAGCTTCTGCTTCCGGTCTGCTTCTTGCAGCAGTGGTTTTGTTTTATACTGCCTCCTGGTTTAATATTCTTTTCTGGTGGTATGGGAGACATGCCGTGGATCTGGCGGATACCCTTTTAAGGGTTGTAAATGTATCGGTTACCTTTACTATAGGTGCCAGCTTTGCGGCATTCTTTATGAGAACAGGCGGAGGAATATTTACCAAAGCTGCAGATATGGGAGCGGATTATGTAGGTAAAGTGGAATCGGGTCTAAAAGAAGATGATTACAGAAACCCTGCTACTATTGCCGATAATGTGGGTGATAATGTGGGAGACGTAGGGGGAATGAAAGCAGACAGTCTCGAGTCATGGCTGGGCGCAATAGTTGCTGCACAGTTTCTGGGGTTTCTTGCATTTAGAAACACTCCCGGAATGACAAACAGCGTGCTTCTGCCCATGCTTCTTTCCACAGCGGGAGCCATTGCTTCCATCATTGCAATTTTTGTTATAAAACTTATCATAAGAAGATATAAACAGGAGGCAACAGTCAGCCTTCTTACCACTACCACCTTATCCGGACTCCTGATTACTGTGGGGGCAATTATAATTATGTCCTTTTTTATTATAAGGTATACTATGGGTGCGGAATACAATTACTTATTTTATTCTTCAACTGGCGGAATAATCACCGGATTTTTAATAGGATTGTTTACGCTTCTTTATACTGATTCAAGATACAGGCCTACAAGGAATATAAGGGAAAGCGCAAAAAGCGGTCCTGCCACATATGTGGTGAGCGGTCTGGCCTACGGCATGGAATCAAGCATACTTCCTGCCCTGGTAGTAATAGGAGCCATGGTTTTTAGTTTTTATATCTCGGGGGGTTTGTCAAATTTTAAGATGGGACTGTATGGCATTGCAATCTCGGCCGTAGGTATGCTTGCTGCTGCGCCATTTGTGGTAACTATTGATGTATACGGGCCCATATCAGATAATGCAGGCGGGATAGCGGAAATGGCAGAACTCCCTCCGGAAGTCAGGAAAACAACTGATAAACTTGATGCCGTTGGAAATACAACTGCTGCAATAGGAAAGGGTATTTTAATCGGAAGTGCCGCTGTAACCGCACTTGCCCTGGGACAGGCTTATTTTTCTCAGATAGAGCTTTTAAATGTAAATATAGTTTTGGATTTCATGAGAGATCCGCGGGTGCTGGCAGGATTATTTGTAGGAGTTCTTATGCCGTTCTTTTTCGCTTCGCTGCTTATAAATGCAGTCGGCAATGCTGCAAATAAAGTAGTACAGGAAGCAAGAAAACAGATAAAAGGAATACTTTCCGGTAAAGAAAAAGGAGACCCAAAAGCGTTCATTACCATAGTCACTAAATCTGCCCAGAGGGGGATTTTGATACCTGGAATATCAATTTTTGTAATCCCTACTTTGGTGGGTATATTTTTAGGACCCGGTGGTGTAATAGCATTGATTATCGGAACACTTCTCTCAGGTTTTGCCCAGGCAATATTTATGTCAAATGCAGGCGGGGCAATGGATAATGCAAAGAAAAAGATTGAAGAAGAAGGAAAAAGCGGAACTCCCGAACACTCAGCCTCCGTAGTGGGAGATACAGTGGGAGATCCGCTGAAGGATACTGCAGGACCGTCCATGAATATACTAATAAAGCTTATCAGTGTAGTGGCAATCCAGACTGCGGTATTGATTGTTGATCTTTCGGGAAAACTAATTCACTTTTAACGGCAGGTTTTTATAAGAACTAAATTTTAAGAATACACGCATATTTTTAAATGCGTGTATTCTTAATTGACCGCTTCTGTTACACAGCAGGTGAATTTAAAAGTTTAACTTTAAATTAATTGTATTTATGGTATTTTTATGAATATGAGAAAAGAGATAAATAATATAATAGAAGAACTGCTCGAAAGTTATAAAAAAGAGAAAATAAGTAAAGAAGATGTCGCATCAAAAATTAAAGAAATTTATTTTGAAGATATAGGATTTGCAAAAATAGATCACCACCGATTGCTGCGCAGGGATTTTCCGGAAGTAATATACGGAGACGGTAAGAGCCCGCAGCAGATTCTGGAGATAGCAAAAAAGATACTGAATTATTCACCCATACTTCTGGTGACCAGAACCGATATTAAAACCTATAATCTGCTCAGGAAAGAAATTGATGACAGAAAATTTAATTTTGAGTCAGATATTATTTATACACCGCTGGATATTCCAGATGATGAATTGAGCGAAGGTATAACCGTATTATGTGCGGGTACTTCAGATAT
>CAZHOY010000003.1:0-18021 GCA_964534695.1 uncultured Actinomycetota bacterium
CTGCACAATTCTAATAAGAAAAGAAATGGAAGAGGGAAGAAAACCAGCCCAAACATTTGAACAGCTGGATATATTTGAGACTCTGTCTACTTCCTCTACTACTTAAATAAAAACATTAAGAATGGAGAAAGACTTGCAGAAGCAGGAGAAATATTAAGCATGAATGTACTAACCATATAACAATGGTATAAAAAAGATGATTGATAAATTATAACAAGTTTGTTATATTATAAATTAAATGTGGAAGCTGCTTCCACTGGGGATCTATCCCGTCAGTTATTACATAATGTTTTCTCCAGAGACTGTCCCGGCCCTGAACAAACCTGAAGGTTGAGTGGCAGTCTACATAGTAGGAGTAAGCCAGCCCGTACTTTAGGCTAACTTCCTCCAGAGCCTGTATATGGGCCCAGGAGGTCTCGACCTTAACAAATAAAGCATAAACCTGCTGCAATCATCAATTTAAGGTAATAAGGTACCATTTCTCACCAGCATATGGGCTCCACCTGTGATGGCTTTCAGTCATGCTGGACAAGCTCTCCCACATAGTTTGTTATGACCTCCCGATCATGGGCTTTGGTCTTTTTTCTTTTCTTGTAGAAACCATACTTTTTAGCTCTTGAGATTATGGTGGGAATAGATACCTTGTTTCCGTATTTTTCTAAAACCAGGTCTTTAATATAGCTGTAGTTATATCCCTTTACGGGATTATCGGGACTGTCAATTAGATCCTTTTCTTTTTTTAGCTCTACCAAGATATTGTCTTCAACTTCCTCATCTATCTTTCTTGTGGTTTTCTCTCTTTTGTATTCTACTGAAAAACTTTGGCTGTCCTCCCTGTATTTTTTAACCAATTGAAAGAATCTTCTTTTTCCTATTCCAAGTATTTTTTGGGTATGTCCTCTTTTAATCTCTCCAGTCAGATAGTGTCTTAAGAGTTCTTTTATCTGGAATCTGTAAATCTCTTGTGTAGTTGAACCATAATCTTTTAGCCTTTCTATTTTTAGCTTCAGATTATAGTACTTGGGGTGTGCACTTTTAATTTTTAAATAACAAAGGTCAAAGGTCAACTTGACAACTGGTATACAAGTATGTTAATATCCCACTACTAATCATAATATTATAAGTCACAATTTTTAATATTATTGCTTTATTACAATAAGCTTGGTAGAGATAAGATAATTGTTCTTTGATAATATTAATATATCCTGCAATTAGATTTTCCTACTGATATGTAAAACATGCTAAATATTCTTATGTAGATATATAAATTCTTTCCCAGAAGAAATCCACTTAGGCATTTCTTCACAGTTCATAGCATAATAGTTTACAATTTCTTGGTTTAGTATTTCTTCCGGGGATTTAACATATTTTTTATCAAAATATATACTGTCTCCGGGGATTTATTTTTATTTTATATAATAATTTTTAACCCGGGAAAAAATGAAAAGATTAGAAAAGATCATTTTAGAAAGGGGGGTAAAAGATCATTTTAGAAAGGGGGTAAAAGATCATTTTAGAAAGGGGGTGTTTGTAACTAAAATTGTGATTTTATAAATTCACTAATTAATTGAAGGAGAATCAAGAATGAAGAAGCAAATTTTTTGGATTTTTACAGTTGTAACTGTTATTAGTATGATTGCGGTACTTTCTTTTGCAGGTTGTAAGACAACTGCTGAGGAAGAAGAAACAACAGAAGAAACCACAGAAGTGATAGAAGCAGAGGAAACAACAGAGGAAGTAACCGAGGAAGCAGCGGAAGAGGAAGAAGCAGCAGTTGAAGGTGGTTTTGTAATTGGGTTCACCAACCATTTTAATGGGAATACATACCGCCAGACGATGGAGTCGTTATTTAAAAAACTTGCTGATGAAATGGTAGCAGATGGAACATTGTCCAGTTATAAGATGCTTGAGGCAAACCAGAACGAAGCTACGCAGATTGCACATATAGAAAGTTTGATCTTGGAAGATGTTGATGCCATAATTGTTGACCCTGGAAGTGCATCCGCATTAAATGGTGCTATTGAAAAGGCTGATGAAGCAAGTATCCCGGTTATTATAGTGAATGATGGTCCTGTAACAACAGATAAGTGTTATCAGATTCTATGGGATACTACTTCAATGGCAACGAATGCTGCCAAATATCTGGTAGATGCTCTGGGAGGCAAGGGTAATATAATCAATATCCGTGGTATGGCAGGTGTTCCGTTCGATGATGAATTCAATGGAGCTCTAATGGATTTCTTTGATGATTACCCTGATATTGAAATTGTAGGTGAAGTATATGGTGAATGGACCGGCTCAGTAGCACAGCAAAAGGTTGCTTCCATACTACCTGGTCTGCCAGAAGTAGATGGTGTAATAGGACAGGGTGGAGATGCGTATGGAGCTCTACAGGCATTTATAGTAGCAGATAGAGAAATACCGATTATAATTGGCGGTAACCGTGGAAATTTCTTAACATGGTGGGCTGAAGAAAAAGCTAAGAATGGTTACGAAACATTCTCATGGGCTGCAAATCCGTGGAGTGCCGGATCCGGATTATATGTGACTGTAGATGTTCTGAGAGGTGTTGATGTACCCAAAGAAATGATCATGCCTGCATTAGAGATTACACAGGATATGATTGACGACTTTGCCGATCTGGAGCCTGATGAAGTTGCAGCAAAGGAATATAATCATGATTGGATTGTAGATACCTATTACAATCAATAAATAGAAAAAATGCATAATAGATGATAATTTAAGTGTTATTATTTCGGCTTGTATATTGCATACAAGCCGAAATAACTATATTTGAACTTTATATCTAGACATGAAAGAATAATTCTATGAATGATAAGGTAAAAGGCTCTAAATTACCATACATTAGTTTAAGAGATATAGATAAAACTTTTGGACATACAAAAGCGTTACAGAAAATGAACCTGGATGTCCATCTGGGTGAAATAATAGGGTTAGTAGGACCAAATGGAGCAGGTAAATCCACACTTATAAAAATAGTCACAGGGGTACATGAACCTACAAGTGGAACTATTGTATTTAATGGGAAAGATTTTCGGAAGACTAATTATAATACAAGTGATGCCAAATCATATGGCATAGCGTGTGCTTATCAGGAGTTGTCATTATGCACTAACCTGACCGTCTATGAAAATTTTATGATAAATCATATGGATCACAAACCTTTTAGTAGGTTTGGCTGGCGGAAACATGCCCAGAAAGTGACAAAGGAATATTTGGAAAACACTTTTCCGGATAATGGGATTGATGTAAATGAAACGGTTGATAATCTATCTCTGACACAGAAGCAAATGATTGAAATCGCAAAAGCAATGTCTTACAAGGATGTAAAAGTGCTCATATTAGATGAGCCGACTTCGTCTCTTTCCGGAGACAGGGTAAAGCAGTTACATATATCACTGAAAGCCATAGCACAAAAAGGTATAGCTGTAATATATATTTCTCATAAGCTGAACGAAATCGGAGAAATATGCGGCACTATTGTAGTAATGAAGGGCGGCACGACTTGCTGGAAAGGTAATAGAGGTGATAAATCCATGCATGAACTTTTTGAGATTCTGGGGGGCGAGGTAACAGTTATAAAAAGAGTAATCGTGGACAATAGAAATTTACCTACAGTAGTGGATATAAAGAATTTAAATACAGACCGGCTAAATGATGTAAGCATGTATGCGAAAAAAGGTGAGGTTATCGGTATATCCGGTCTTGGAGGTTCAGGTCAAACAGAGCTGATATTGGAGATATTTAGGGCATCAAAAGGACACAGAAGATCAAGTATAGATTTAAAAACAGGTGTGTCATATATAAGCGGTGACAGGATAGGTGAAGGGATTTTTCATTTATGGAATGTTGCAGATAATATTATTATTTCAAGCCTGAGTCAGATTGTAAATAAATTGCTGATTAGCAGACAGAAATTAAAGGAGTTAGCACGGAAATGGTATGAAAAATTAAAGTTTGAAGCTCGGGGCGTATATGATGATATTGTTAATTTATCTGGAGGCAATCAGCAGAAAGTATTACTTGCCCGAGGCATGGCAACAAATGCCAATTTGATTTTATTAAATGACCCGACCTCGGGTGTAGATGTCGGGGCAAAAAAAGAGATATATAGATTGCTTTCTGAAGCAAAGAACCAAGGTAAATCCATAATATGGCATAGTACTGAAGATCTTGAGATGGAGCAGTGCGATAGAGTATATGTAATGCATGAGGGCAAAATCATTAGAGAGTTAGTAGGTGAGCAGATTACTGTTAATAATATTATTAAGACATCATTTAAAGAAAAATCAAGGGGTAATGATGACATCGAAAAGAATGATGTCCAAAAGAAACAGAAAAATAATATATTAAGTAAAATAGTAAGCCACAGAGCATTTCTGGCGTTTACTTCATTAGTCTTAATTTTCACAATAATGTCTTTATTAAACCAGAATATTTTATCTTACACAGGAATTGAGTTATTATTTTCTTCAGCTGTACCTTTAGTTTTTATAGGCCTTGCCCAGATGTTTGTTGTTATTTCAGGTGGTATTGATTTTGGAAGTGGTCTGGCACTGGGACTTGTGAATGTTATTATCGCCTTTACTCTTATCAATAATCCAGTATTAGGTATAGTTTACATTATACTATTTATACTAGGTTACGCTGCTCTTGGTGCCATTATCCATTTGACAAAAATTCCAGCTTTGATTGTAACACTTGGTGCTTCTTTTATATGGCTTGGTATTGCCCTATTGATCGCACCGCTACCGGGCGGTAATTCTCCATCATGGTTGAGTTCCATGTATGGATTTAATTTTCCGATAATACCAATGCCTATTATTATTTCTATTCTTGCCGGTCTTCTAACTTATTGGATAGTTAAAAAATCAAAATATGGAATGATTATTAGAGGATTTGGCAATAATCCGGAGGCCATAACCAGAGCCGGATGGTCACAACTTGTAGCTATAACTGTTACCTATGCATTGGCCGGGTTAATGATTGCAATAGCTGGTTTTATGCTGACAGCGATTTCAAGGAGTGGAGATCCTAATGCAACTCGCGCATACAACATGCTGAGTTTTGCAACTATAATACTGGGTGGATGCTGGTTCATCGGTGGGATTGGTTCACCAGTAGGAGTGGTGGCGGCTGCTCTTGCTATATCAAGTATTACAGCATTAATGACATTTATTGGTATTAATACAAATTTGCAAAGTGCTGTTACAGGTTTGATATTGATTATTGCACTTGCGATTAAACTAATAAGCAGTAAAGTGGCGGCAAGAAAATGAATGTTAAAAAATGGATAACTAAAAACATATGGATATGGTCTTTGGTGGGTTCCATAGTATTTTGGATAATTATGAGTATTATTACTGAAGGTTCTCCACTGAAAATTTTATTAGCAAATGCGACTCTTGCCAGTTTCCTTGTTATGTTAAGTTTAGGACAGATGGTGGTTATTACATGTGGCTATGGATCCATTGACTTATCCATAATGTATACTATTGCATTTGGCGCTTATATATCATCAGAGCTAATTGCTAATTACGGCATAATTATAGGGTTGCTGGGTACTTTATTAATCTGTGCAGGCGTTGGTTTTTTAAACGGAGTAGTGAACATATATCTGAAAGTACCAGCCATGATTGCAACATTGGCTATAGGATATATTGTGTATGCTGGAGTACTTATGATATCCGGAGTGACGACAGGCATGTCCACAAAGAACTTCGCATTTATCACACAAAGACTAAGGTTTTTTGGAATTTCTCCAATAATATTTATTGCGGTAATTATAGCAGTACTGATGAGTATTCTTTTATATAGAACCAGTTTTGGCAAAAGACTTCACGCAGTAGGGCAAAACAGACCGGCTGCGGCTTTTTCCGGTATACATATTATAAGAATGGTGATTGCAGCTTTTATTATAAATAGCATGCTGGCCGGATTTACGGGAGCATTGCTTGGTGGATATTTCGGAGGTGCATTTCAGGATATGGGTATTTCCTACTTGTTGCCGGCAGTTGCGGCTCCCGTTATAGGAGGTACCAGTATAGCCGGTGGTAAGTCAAGTGTCATAGGCTCTATAACTGGGGCAATGTTATTGACTTTGATAATAGCATTCTTAAACCTTACCAAGTTGCCTATGTCATATCAAAACTTGATACAGGGAGGGCTATTGATGTTGATATTAATTGCATCAGTGCCAAAGAAAGGCAGGGCATGAATTGGAAATTTTGATGATCTTGGGAGGATGAGAAATATGAAGATAATTGATTCACACGTTCATATAGTTGAGCATTTGTCGGGATTTGGATGCAAAGGAGAACTCAGGGCTATAGGAAAGGGAAGAGGGCGCTGGGCAACAGGAGATGAAACGCAATTTTTCCCCCCTGAATATGGCGATCGCGAATTTACGGTTGATACTTTGATTAAGTTAATGAAGGAAAACAATGTAGAAAAGGCTGTAATTCTGCAAGGGAACCTATATGGGTTTCAAAATGATTATATTGCAGAATCAGTCAGAAAATATCCCGGGCAGTTGATAGGTGGAGGAACACTGGACCCCTTTTGTCTGGATGCTCCAAAAATAATCAATCGTCTAGTAAAAGAACTGAAATCCAGGGTATTAAAGTTTGAAGTGAGCACGGAATATGGTCTTTCGGGTTACCATAGCGGATTTAGAATAGATGGGAAAGAAATGGAGTTGGTTTGGGATATCGCATCCAAATATGATATCGCAGTAGTTCTTGATATTGGCAGTTATTCTACAAGCAGTTTTCAAACGGATGCCATTCTCAATGTGCTTAACAGGTATAAAAATCTTCATATTATAATCGCGCATATGCTGTCCCCGTCTCCGCGCAATGAAAATAAATCCCTTAGTTTGCTTAAGGAAATGAATCATAATAATTTATGGTTTGATATTGCCAGTTTACCTGTATTTGTCCAAGATGAACCTTATCCATTTCCAACACCGCTGGAATATTTAGCCTATGCCAAAAAGATTGTGGGAGCAGATCGTCTTTTATGGGGCAGTGATATACCAATGATGCTAAAAAGGGCTTCTTATGCGGGTTTATTAAACTATATATGTGATTCGGGTGTATTTAACAATAAGGAATTAGAAGGTGTTGTATACATGAACGCAAAGGAGGCTTTCAGAATTTAGATAAATTCAAAACGTTTGTGAATAGGAGAATGAGACATAGCAAAAATATTAATAAAGGGGATAAGTCATGAAATCTATTATAGTGGAAGCACCATATAAATTAAAAATCATAGAAAAAGAAATGCCCATTATAAAAAATCCGGATGATGTATTGATAAAGGTTAAGGTGGGAGGAATTTGCGGAACCGACGTGCATATTTATCATGGCACGTTGCCGGTTGCAACTTACCCCAGGATTATCGGTCATGAAATCGTAGGGGAAGTGGTAAGAACAGGAGATTCTGCCACCAAATATTCCAAGGGAGACCATGTAACTGTTGATCCGGTAATAAGTTGTGGAAATTGTTATCCGTGTAGTATTGGACGCAATAATGTTTGTGAAAACCTTAAGGTGAGGGGTGCTAATGTAGATGGAGGATATCAGGAATATATAGTTGTTCCACATAGTTCGATTTACAAATTTCCAAAAGAAATAAGCTGGGAAGAAGCTGTGATGATTGAGCCATTTGCTGTTGCAGCTCAGGTAATTTCAAGGGGTGGTATTAAGGATAGTGATATAGTATATATAATTGGAGCAGGTCCAACCGGGTTAAGTATTCTACAGGTTGCAAAGAATACCGGTGCCACATGCATTATTTCAGATATGATTGATTCCCGTCTTTCACTTGCAAAGTCCATGGGGGCAGACCTTGCAATTAATGCCTCAAACGGAGATATAACTCAGAATATTTTGGATTTTACCAGAAATTTAAGACCTTCTGTTGTAATTGATGCTGTTGGTACGGCCAATACTTTTGAGGATGTAGTAAAAATAGTGTCTGCTGCGGGTAGAGTAGTATTATTAAGTTTTAATGATAAACCTTCTAAAATACGTCAGTTGGACATCACAAAAAGCGAATTGGATATCCGTGGATCGAGACTTAATTGCAATAAATTTCCACAGGTAATTGAGTGGTTTGGAAACAAAAGAATAGATGTAAAAAGTTTTATTTCTCACAGATACCATTTTACTAAAATTAAGGAAGCATTTGAAATGATCGAAAAGAATTTAAATGATTTATATAAAGTGATTTTAAAATTCGATTAATCGGCAGATCCGTTTAGAAAGGAACGAAATGGATTTAAATCAATGGAAAACAATAAAAAATTGTGCAAAGCTAAGAGATACTGGCAGAGTACCTGTAGCATTAATTGTTGACAGTCCATGGATACCAGGCTATATAGGGATGTCCACTATGGATTATTTCACGATGCCGGACAAATGGCTTAAAGCTTATATGCAAATCAAGAAAGATTTCCCGGAACTTATTTTTATACCTGACTACTGGGTTGAATTTGGTATGGCAAACGAACCATCTGGTTTTGGCTGTAAGATTAGTTTTTATCGGGACGCAACTCCAAATATTTATCCTATCATTTCTTCTGCTGATGACATAGGATTTTTAACAGGTATGCGTTTACCAAACCCTAAAACTGATGGCTTAATGCCTATAGTGTTGAATTTATATAATAATCTTAATAGAAAGGTTAAAAATATTGGCGAATCGATTAAGATTGTAGCAGCAAGAGGACCTTTGACTACAGCAACACATTTAATGGGGGTTACAGAATTCCTTATTGCACTAAAGACCAATCCAAAGGAGGTTAAGAAATTATTGAAAATGACTGCGGCGCTATCTAAAAATTGGCTGCAGGCTCAGGCAGAGGTATTAGACGAAGTTGAAGGTATTATGTTACTTGATGATATTGTAGGATTTCTATCAAAAGAAGATTACATTGAGTTTGTTCACCCCCATTTCAAAGAGATATTTTCTTCTTTCCCTGAATGGATAAAAATATATCATAATGATAATGACAATGTAGCATATTATGAATTTTTAGAAGATCTGGGTGTAAATATATTTAATTTTAGCCATAAACAAAATATTTCCAGGGTAAGATCACTGGTGGGAGAGAAGGTGTGCCTGTTGGGCAATATACCACCATTGGATGTTTTGGCAATGGGGAATCCTGAAATTGTATCAGATAAAACGCGGGAGTGCTTAAAGGACTATGGGGCAAAAAGAGGAATAATCATATCAGCGGGTGGAGGGGCTGCACCGGGCACACCTAAAGAAAATCTTATTGCGATGATTGACGCGGTTAAGAGTATGAATTGAGCGTAAGTTTAAAGCTGAATATGCTATAATAATTAGTGGCTAACATGTTTAAGGCTTTACAAGTTTTTTTGGTATGATAGTTTTATTGGAGAGAAATGACGAGACTAATACAACTTACAAGTACCAACGTTACATTAGCTGAAAAGGCATATCGGGCTATCAAAGATGCTATTGTCAACCTGGAACTGAAACCCGGACAGTTCATCTATGAAAAAGAAATTGCAGATTTACTAAAGGTAAGCAGAACACCGGTACGTGAAGCTTTAGGACAGTTGAAGTCAGAGCAGATGGTCGAGGTCTTACCTCAAAAAGGTATAAAGGTTGCATTGATATCTGAAAAAAAGGTTAAAGAGGCACGTTTTGTACGTGAAAGTCTGGAAATAAGCTGTTTCAGGGGAGTATCTAAAAAATGGAATCCAAATAGCGAGAAATGCAAGCAGTTGTACGTGGATATATCACAAGTCCTGAAGCTTCAAGAGAAAGGTATAAAAAACAATGACTATTTTTTATTTCTGAAATTTGATGAGAAATTTCATTATTATATTTTAAGTTTTATTAATAATGATACCTTGATAAGCGTAATCTCACAAATGAGAGATCATTTAAACAGGGTGCGTTACTTGGAATTACAGGAATCAAAACATATGGTAAATGTAATGCATCAACATAAAAAAATCTTTCAGGCTATAACAGAAAATAACGAAAAGAAAGTCGTTCAATTACTTATTGAGCATTTTCACAAGTTTAAATTTAGTAAAGAGCTAATGAATAAGTACCGTGAATATTTTACTCTTTAAATTAAATGAAATTCTATTACAGTAACCTTAGGTAGGTATTTGAATTAGGTCTTGGGTTTATTAAGGAAACATATAATCTGATTACCAATATTTCGAAGCTGGAAGAAGTGAAAAATGTTTCCGATGATGCTCCTGTAAATTATTTAAAAATACCGGAATTAAGACAGGCTTTGTATGTTGCTTTTAGGTCAATATTAATTGCCAGTGACGATAACGGAAAGTATATATAGAAAGAGAATATGTAAGGAACTATTTAGAAATAAATATATACATTATACATATGTAGTTTCTAATATAAAAAAACATCTTGATTTATTAACCAATTAAAAACAAAAGGTATTATATGAATGATTTTTCGAAAATTTTTAGCCTTTCAGGTAAAATTGCCGCTGTCATTGGCGGAGGGGGTATACTCGGCAGCCAGATATCTTTGAGTCTGGGAAAGGCGGGAGCCAGGGTAGCCATATGCGATATTGTCGAAACATCGGAACTGATAGAAAAGCTTCAAAATATGGGCGTTGACGTGAAAGGCTACTACATAGATGTCATGGATAAAGAAAAAATAAAAATCTGTCATGATAAGATTATCTCTGATTTCGGTAAATTAGACATACTTGTAAATGCCGCCGGAGGAAACCTAAAGGATGCTACGACCTCACGGGAGCTTTCGTTTTTTAATCTTAAACTCTCTGCCTTGCAGAGGGTAATTGCCTTAAATCTCTTTGGGGGAGCAATACTTCCGGCCCAGGTTTTTGGAAGGTCAATGGCTGAAAATAAAGAAGGCGGCTCCATAATAAATATCTCATCCATGAATGCCTTTAGACCGCTTACCCGCATACCAGGCTACTCTGCAGCAAAGGCGGCAGTATCAAACTTCACTCAGTGGTTGGCGGTTTATTTTGCTCAGGAATATAATAAAAATTTAAGAGTAAATGCTATTGCACCCGGATTCTTTCTAACCCGGCAGAACCACTATCTACTTTTTGATGAAGACAAAAACCTGACTGAAAGGGGACAGGTAATAATCTCTCACACCCCTATGGCACGATTTGGAAAACCAGAAGACCTTGATGGGGTTTGCATATGGCTGGCAAGTGATGCTTCAAAGTTCATAAGCGGCATAGTAATACCCATAGATGGAGGTTTTTCAGCATTTTCAGGTGTTTGATAGTAATTGTCCAAAATAAAATTGGATTTAAATAACCTAAAGGCAGATAGAAAAAGTAAGTATAATTTAAAAACAAGCATTGATAACAAAGGGAGTAAGTAAAATGGCTAACCAAAACATAGGCTTAATAGGCCTTGCAGTTATGGGGCAGAACCTTGCCTTAAATATAGAGTCCAGAGGATATTCCGTAGCAGTATATAACAGAACTTCCCAGAGGACAGAAGAATTTATAAATAAAAGAGCAAAAGGAAAAAACATAAAAGCTACCTACGAATTTAAGGAACTGGTAGGTAGCCTTGAAAGGCCAAGAAAGATAATTCTTATGGTAAAGGCAGGAAATCCTGTAGATCAGAACATCGAAGCCCTTAGCCTTCTTCTTGAGCCCGGGGATCTCATAATAGACGGAGGTAATTCGTTCTATAAAGACACTATAAGAAGGGAAAAGTATCTTTGCTCAAAAGGCATACTCTACATAGGTACTGGTGTATCGGGGGGAGAAGAGGGAGCACTGCTTGGCCCTGCTATTATGCCGGGAGGCAAGAGGAAAGCATATAATCTTATAAAGGATTTGTTTGAAAAGATATCAGCCAGAGCAGATGACGGGATACCCTGCGTATCATACATAGGGCCGGATGGTGCGGGCCATTTTGTAAAGATGGTGCATAACGGCATAGAATACGGGGACATGCAATTAATTGGGGAATGTGTCTGGGTAATTAAGAATGTTATTGGCTGTGATGCCGGGCATATTGCGGATATAATGGAAAGCTGGAACAGCCCTTCCGATGTCTTATCCTCATACCTTATAGAAATAACCAGTAAAGGAATGAGGGAGAAAGACAAGGATTCAGTAGATAAGTATATAGTGGACAGAACTGCGGACATAACCAGGATGAAAGGGACCGGTACCTGGGCAGTAGCAAGTGCCCTTGAACTGCTGGTTCCAATACCAACCATAGCTTCGGCAGTATTTTCCAGAGAGATGAGTCAGGGTAAGGACTTAAGGCTAAAAATCTCTGAAAAGCTAAAGCCTTCCTATATGAAATACCAGGGCAGTCCCCAGAAGTTTGTGGATATAGCTCACGATGCTCTCTATATAGCTAAAATATCATCCTATGCCCAGGGTTTTGCACTTATGGATGCAGCATCAAAAAAGTACGGCTGGGGCCTTGATATGGGTAGTATTGCACAAGGGTGGAGGGCAGGTTGCATAATAAGGGCTCAGTTTCTCTCCAGGATAACAGAAGAATACAGGGCTAGTATAGATTTAACAAACCTTATATTAGCTCCCGCCTTTTTTAAATTTATAAGCGATAATCTATCCAGGCTTGCTAGCTTCATTGAAATAGCTCACCAGGCAGGAGTACCTGCACTTGCCATGGATTGCTCCTATGACTATATACTTCAGATGGCTTCGACGGTTATGGTATCAGCCCAGGTAGCAGCCCAGCAGAGAGATTATTTCGGTGCCCATGGATATTTTAAACTAAGAAAGGATAGTCCTCAGATAGTGCTGAAATCTGACGGTTCTTATCAGGAGTATCATACCCGTTGGATGGAGAAAGGGCATCCGGAGGATAGGATATAGAAAACAGTAAATAAATACCCGGCAAGATAATTATTTCATATAAATAGAATTAAATGCATAAAAAATCATGGAATATATCGAAAATTTAAAAGGTATCGGCATAGAAGAATTATCCGTCTTTATCAAAAAGATCCTAGATGGTTTTCCAGAAGCTAAAAAAGTTCTGGTACTATTTCCTGATTATACTCGGATAGACTTTACCGATGTAATCGCACCGATAATAGCTGAAAGATATAAGGATTCCACAATAGACTTTTTAAATGCTAGTGGGACTCACAGGGCCATGACACAGAGAGAGTTTGAAAAAAAACTTAAAATAAAGAAAACAGGGCCGAAGATAAGATTTGTTAATCATGAATTTTCAGTTTCTTCCAGCCTTGTGACAATAGGTTTCATACCAAAAAAACTTGTATCAGAAAAGACCGAAGGGCAACTTGATACCGAGATTGAAATTACAGTAAATAAAATCATCTTTACAGATCATGATCTTGTGATAGCCATATCAGGAACTGTTCCTCATGAAGCAGCAGGGTATTCAGGCGGGTTCAAGATATTCTTTCCGGGGATATCGGGTCCCAATGTAATAGATCTTTTCCACTGGGCGGCTGTACTTATGGGTATCCCGGATATAATCGGTACCATAGATAATAATGCAAGGGATATTATAAATATTGGAGCGAGAGCTATATTCAACAAAATAAAAACTTCTGTATATTCGTTCAACATGGTAAATACTGAAGAACAGGATCACCTTATTCCGGTCGGCCTCTATATAGACTGGGGTTATAAGGGTTTTCTTAAAGCCTATAAAAAAGCTGCAGCTGCATCTTCAAAGATACATATAAAATATATAGATGAGCCACTTAAGCAAGTGGTACAGGTGATACCGGAGTATTATGATGAGATATGGCTTGCGGGTAAAGGTTCATATAAACTTCAAAGGCCGGGTGTTATGGCAGAAGGGGGAGAAATAATACTTTACGCTCCTCATATAAATTGCTTCCACTCAAATCCGGCTATAGAAGAAGACCTCTACTCATTTGGTTACCACTGCCGGGACAAGATATGCAGTCTTTTTAGCAAGGGAGTGGATGTATCAAGAAACGCAGCCAGTCATCTTATAAATGTATGCGGACCCGGTACGTTTGATAAATCGACTGGTAAAGAGAAACTTAATTTTAAAGTTACTCTTGCAACGGCTATACCCGAAGAGGAGTGCAAGAGAGTGAGGCTTTCCTACAGGGATCCTAAAACCATCAAAAAATCGGACTTTAATCACCCCGGAAAGCTCTGGATAGAACAAGGTGGAAAATATTTATACGATATCAGGAAAAAGGAGAGTAAATGAAGAATGCTGTAATTGCCCAATCGGGCGGGCCTACTTCGGTTATAAATAATTCAGTAAGGGGAGCTGTAGATACGCTCATCTCTTCTTCAAATGTAAATAAAATATACGGTGCCAAAATGGGTATACTGGGGGTAATAAAAGAGGATCTTCTTGATATATCATCACAGGAACCTGACGACATAGAAAAATTGTCAACTACACCGTCTGCCGGCGTTATAGGAAGCTGCCGCTACAAGATGAAGTCAAATGAAGATCTTTCCAGAATAGTGGAAGTATTTAAAGCTCATAATGTAGGATACTTTTTCTACTGCGGAGGCGGAGATTCCATGGATACTGCAAGCGAGATAGCAACCCTGGCCAGGGATAAGGGCCTTGACCTTATTATGGCAGGAATACCTAAGACGATAGATAACGATGTGGGAGGTAAGCTCTTATGTGATGGTACATTTTCGATATGCGACCATGATCCAGGATATGGATCAGTTGCAAGAAATACAGCCATAAATATCCTTGAAGCAAACCAGGAGAATATGGCAAATCATACATCGGATCCTGTATTGATAATTGGGGTTATGGGCAGAAAAATAGGTTTTATTCCGGCAGCAGCGAGACTTGCTGATCCCCAGAGAACAATGCCGCTACTGGTTATTCTTCCAGAAGCTTTTAGCAAAACAGATCCCCGGGATAATATGGATTATATAACAGATAATATAAATCAAAGATTAAAAGATGCAGGGAGATGTATGGTAGTAATTGGAGAAGGTGTGAATCTTGGAGGTCTGGGAGATTTAAAAGATAGCTTCAGCCACACACAGTTCTCATCATCGGCATTTTCAGTAGAACAGGTTCTGTTAAATTACCTTAATGGCATAGACATAGGTGGAAAGACAAGACTAGCAGCCAGAGGAAACGCCCGATGGGAAAAGCCCGGTACCAGACAGAGAAGGGAAGCTGCATATGTATCGGAGGTAGATCTTGAAGAAGCATACCAGGTTGGAAAATATGCTGCAGAACTGGCACTTTCAGGACAGAGTGGTTATATGTCAACCATTATAAGGGTACCAGGAAATGACTATAAAGTAAGATATGATAAGGTACCTCTTGAAGTAGTGGCAAATTCTGAAAGGGAGTTTCCGCCCAATTGGATTTCACCAGACAGGATTGATGTTACTGATGATTTCGTATCATGGGCTATGCCTTTAATAGGAAAGGAACTTCCTAATTTTACCAGTTTCAAAAATATATATGCAGAAAAAAAACTTAAAACATACATTCCTAAAGATTACAGGTAAAAAATATATTTGATGGAAAGGAAATAATATGAGTCCAGAAAGGCTTACAAATAAAGAACTAAAAGATAATCCGGAGACAGAACTTAAAAATTTTAAAAGAACCAAACACTATCTGGTAGCCATAGATACAGACGGATGTATAACGGATAATATGAACGGAAAACAGATGCTTATATTTCATCCCCAGTTTATGGAGTTTTATAATCTCTGGAGCATAGAAACCTACTTCAGGGAAGTAGGTGAATGCTATAACCTTTATTCAAAAGACAGAGGATGTAATCGTTTTGTTGCTATATCTCTTACCCTTAAAGCATTAAGTAAAAGAGATGATGTAGCAGAAGTGCTTTCAAAGAGAAATATAGAACTACCTGATATAAATCTACTGGACGAATATATTTCTTATGCAAAGGGAAATAACATGGGACTGGGAAACCCGAGTCTTGAGATATATCTGGATAAAAATCCTACCAGCTTCTTCTATTATAAGCTTTTAGGATGGTCGGAAGCAGTCAACAGGACATTTCCGCGTATATCCGCAAAGATGCCTCTTTTTAATGGGGTGAAGCAAAAGCTCGAGCTTATTTCTTCATATGCAGATATCATAGTTGTGTCAAAGACTCCTTACGAAGATCTTGTAAATTACTGGGAGAATCATAACATAGACAAATATGTACAGGTTATCGCTGGACAGGAAATGGGATCCAAGGGTCATCATATAGAAGTTGCAAAAACTTCCGGAGGATATGCTGATGATGAAGTACTTATGCTGGGAGACGGAAATGGAGATCTCAAGGCAGTAAAGGAAAATAATGGTTTGTTTTATCCTATAACTCCGGGAAGGGAACAGGAGTATTGGGATAATTTCCCGGATGCCTTAAAGAAATTTACGGATAAAGAATATAAAGGCAGATTTGAAGATAATCTCCTTGAGAGTTTTGAAAATGCACTTCTCACTGCTCCCCCCTGGGAAGAGCCGGATTATGACCATATAAGTTCTTATAGGGAAAAGCAGCCACTCAGGAAAGCATTATACGAAAAGTTTAACCCCAGGGGGGAATTAGCTGTTCTTTAAATGAATTTGTAATTAAATTTATCAGAGAAAATAATGAAATTTGGAATAGTAATATCTATGTCAAAAACTAAATTTGGACCGGTGGTGTTCAAAGAAAATCTGACTGACAATATAATCAAAACTGCCAGTATGGGATATGATGGAGTCGAATATTATTGTTTTTAAATGGGGATTGGAAATATTTTTGACAAATTGCTTTGTAGACTTTACTATGATAGGAAATTTCATGATGTAAAAAGAGAATTTATTAAAAACATCAGGGGAGAAAGAGTGGGTAGAGTTACGGTTTATTACCGAATATATATTGAATATTAAAAAAATAACATAAATGACACACAAGAAAGGAACCAATGTAGCAAAGTACCAAGACTTAGCAGACTCTATCATCACTGGAGACAATGTAAAAAGTAAAGAAATTACAAAGAAGCTGGTAGCTGGTGGAATATCTGCAGTAGATATTTTAAATAATGGTCTTATGCCCGGTATGGATGTAGTGGGAAGAAAATTTAAAGCTAACGAAATGTACATACCAGAGGTTCTTATTGCGGCCAGGGCAATGCATGCTGCAATGGATGTAATAAAACCGTTGCTTTCAGAATCAGACTCAGATATTAAAGGTAAAATAATAATAGGTACAGTCCAGGGAGATCTTCATGACATTGGAAAGAACCTGGTGGGAATGATGTTGGAGGGTGCAGGATTTACAGTAATAGATTTAGGTGTCGATGTTCCTCCTGAAAAATTTGTGGAAGAGTTAAAGAAAAATAATTCCCGACTCTTAGCGCTTTCTGCTCTTCTTACCACCACCATGCCTTCCATGAAAGGTGTGATAGAAGCTGTAAGGGCCAGTGATGGTAAAAGTGTAAAGGTTATGGTCGGAGGCGCACCTCTGACCCAAGAGTATGCGGACTCCATTGGAGCTGATGGTTATGCCCCCGATGCATCAGGTGCAGTAGATCTGGTCAAGAAGTTAATGTAATACATATAGTTAGAAAAAAACAGAATTACATTTTATCCTCAAGAAAAGATCAATATTGACTTTGATGTAACACTGTTTCTAGAAGGTTGGTAAAGCAACAATTAAGGGAATTCTAAAATTGTGTATAATCTTAAGATAAATTAAGGTAAAAATAAGGTCAGCGACAAAGAAAGGAAAAATGTATGGCAACAATAGTAACCGGAAAGGACTGCGAGGTTGAGTTTGGGCTTGGACTTCCAACAGTTATAATAGGAGAAAGAATTAATCCTACCGGTAGAAAAAAACTGGCAGAAGAACTGAAGGAAGGCAGGTTAGATATAGTTGAGGAGGATGCTAAAAAACAGGCAGAAGCAGGTGCCGATATAATAGATGTAAATGTGGGAGCAGTTGGAGTAAACGAAGAGGAAATGCTCCCCAGAGCAGTAAAGAAAGTGA
>CAZHOY010000004.1:0-17579 GCA_964534695.1 uncultured Actinomycetota bacterium
AATTTATTTATATTTTTATTTGAATTACCTTGGTTAATACTAAAAAATAAGCCTTTTACTTGGTTCCATGTTTTAGTCTCAGAAGTATCAAAAGAATTTTCAGAAGATTTTAAAATATTTCTAAATATATTATAGGGAAGTAATCCTAAATCTTCGCAGAAGCTAATAAATAATACTCTGTCTAATATTTTTTGTGCTTTTTCAAGAATTATATACTTATCAATTTGAGAATTATTTTGAACTAAATGATTAAATAGTTTCATTCTTGTGTCTTTATATATTTTATAAAATTCTTTAGTTATATTTTCTTCATTTATACTAGTTTCTCTTGTGAGTCTCTCGATTACAGAACTTTCAGCTTTTGAAATTAGATTTTTCTTGCATAATAAGAAATGGAATTTCTTGAATTCATCATCTTGATGTAACTCGAAAATATTAAATTGCTCGTAGAATTCTATTCCTCTTAATGTGCTATATAATCTGATTTCAGTAAAATTGGATATAATAACCCATTTGCAACCATCAAACTTATAAGAATATCCAAAACCTTGTTCTACTGGTGTCTTCTGATCTTTTCTGCTTGTTTGCTTTTTATCTAAATCTGTTCCGGATGGTTTAAGCTCAATAACTGCTTTTACTGCTTTCTCTTTTTCATTGAAAAATCCTAATGCGCCATCAGGTTCAGTTGAATCGTAATCTGTAGTAGGTTCAATAATTAAATTATATTCATCTAAACCAGATAATTGGGAAGGATAGACTAATATTTTTTCGAAAATTCTTTGGAGATACAAGCTTTGAATCGGCTTTTCTTTCGTTCGATTTTTATCTTTTATAAGAAAATCTTGAATTTTAGTAATTATGTCTTTTGAATATGAATCTTTTTCAGCTATTAAAAAACGACTTTTTTCAATTGCTTGATTGACGAGTCTTTTATTAAATAATTCCATCTGAAATCATAATTTATTATGTTATTTTAAATTATTTTACCATTGAAAACATTTAAGATACAATTTGATTTATAAGCTAGATAATAACTATTGTTTATAAGCTAATGAAACAATATAAAGCAGTAATAAAAGTAATGGAAGAAAATGGTGGCTTTGCAACGCTTGGTCATCTTTACCAGAATGTTCTAAAAGTCAAGGATTGTGAATGGAAAACAAAAACTCCTTTTGCAAGCATGAGGCGAATTGTTCAGGATGATAGGTTTTTCTTTAAAATAAAACCCGGTCTATGGGCGTTAAAGTCCTATAAAGATAAACTACCTTTTGATGTTCTTCCCAAAGATAGTATAAATAAAATTGATAAGGAGAAATTTGATCATAGTTATTACCAGGGATTGCTTGTTGAGATTGGAAATTTAAAAAGTTTAAAAACTTTTGTGCCCTATCAGGATAAAAATAAAAAATATTTGGGTAGGAATCTGGGTGATGTAATATCAATTAAGAAGTTCTACGAATTTAGTTATGATTCTATTATTAGAAAAGCACAAACTATAGATGTAAGCTGGTTCAATATGCGGAAAATGCCTGAATGTTTTTTTGAAGTTGAATATTCAACTGATTTCCAAAATTCGTTATTGAAATTTAATGAATTACAGGATTTTAATTCTAAATTTTTTATTGTTGCGGACACTGCAAGAAAAAAAGAATTTGAGGATAAAATATCTTATAGTGCTTTTAAAGAGATAATAAAGAGAGTAAGTTTTTTAGATTTTAAAGGTTTGTCGGAATGGCATTCTAATGAATATAAAAATTCAAGTATAAGGAGTAATTATAATATATAAATGAAGAAATTTATTTTTATAACAGATGAAGGATTTACATTTCAGCCGGGTAGTGAGGATTATGAACCGGATATAGAGAATATGCAGGTAATTGGATTTGGGGAAGGGAATAATGTGGATGATGCCATGGAGAATATGGTTGAAGAAAATCTCTACCTAAAAGAGGCTGGATTTAATAAAGTTTTCGGTATCGAGGTTAAGAGTTTTAAACAATCAGTTTTATTTCTAAATCTAAAAAATAAGTCTAATCAACAATATAGATAATATTATTTTAATTTTATGCTAAGTCTTTAACTTTTCTGAAAATTAACCCTATAAAATTCCAACTAAATCTCAGCTAATATAAGCACATTAATTGCTATTTACCCTGCTTAGCATTACAATATATTCTGTTCCGGTGGTGATTAAACTATGAATATGGAAGAAAAAATAAAAGGTGCAATAGAGCGTACCAAGATTATAAAGTCACCTAAGAAACTCTTGGCTTCGTTTGATTCCACTACCATTCATTATTATATGCTGACTGTGCCCATGTATCTGGATTTTGAGGGAAGAAGCGAGAAGTCCGAAACGGTAATAAGGGAAGGAAGAATTACCTGGCAGAAGCCAAAGGTTATTACCCCTTCCTATATGCTCAAGGTAGAGGGATTCAGCGGGGAGGCCAGAAAGGCATTTGAGATGCTGGCTTCGGAGGATAATGACCTGGCCATGATCCTGTATGGTCTGAGGCTAAGCAAGGATTTTGAAAAGATGGATATAGTATCAAATTCACTGAGTATGGTGGCAAAGAATATATCGGATGATATTGAGAAAAGAAAAGACCCTTACTCTGCAGTTATTAAGGGTGTGGATGAATTCTGGGACGTATCGCTTTCAAAGTTTATCCAGGAAATAGTGGCCAGCAGCGCTTATCATTCACAGCTGCCTGATCTGGTGGGTAATAGCACGGTCAGTATGGGAAATGGTGGGCTGCCGGTTGTTACCAGGGACAGTATGGGAGTTCCACTGGTGGCCAGAAAAGAAATAGAGATTCTGTTCAAGCTGTTTGAAAAGGGAGAAATCGAACCATTGAAACTAAAACAGGAACTGGACAGATGGGAGATGTTCGAGCAGTATCAGGATAGATTTTTCAGGTACTTCAGGAAGGGATCTAAAAGTAAATAGCTTATGATACTGCCAGGAGCTCATCCGGAGTAAGAAGAGAAATTCCTGCATCCTTTCCCACAATTTCCACTTTTATTATCTTCTTGGGTTTTTTAAGGTCAATGTTTTTGCGGTCAACCACATCGGTAAGCTTTACTATAAGCTCCTTGAAATCGAACTTATGGTAATGCCTCTTTTCCAAATCCATCATCCACTTTTCATTGTCCTTAATACCTGGTACCAGGGATTTTATGGCCTTCTGCATATCTGTTATTTCCGATTTAACCCATTTATCTACGGGGATGTAGCGGTAAGTCTTACCGAACAGCTCTCTGTTCTTTTTGGACATTACCTTTAGCTTTTTAACCACTTCCTTTGGCTTTGATACACTCAGAAGGAAAATACCGCTGTACTTTGACTTTAAGAACTGGGGCTTTGATTTGATTTCCTTAAACAGCATCTCCACTTTTTCCCTGCTGCTTTCGATATGGGCAGGATCGTAGGTTATAAGAAGTTTAACATTCATAGCAAGCCCTCCTTTTTTTAAAATAATAATTTAATTATATCAATAGAGTGGATTTATAAAAAGTTTAAGTTATCCTATAATAAAACAATTATAGTTAGATTTAGGAGATCAAGTATTTTGGCATACAGGAGACAATCTCTTGAAGACAGAGTAACCAGGATCAGGGGTAACGGCAGTGAAGTAGGCAAGCTTATCTCTGAATTTAAACCCTTTATTGCCGGCGTAGCCCAGAAGAGAGTGGGAAAATTCTTGCAGTATGGTGTGGATGACGAGCTTTCGGTGGGGCTTTCAGCCTTTAAGGAAGCAATGGATTCCTATGACAGCAGCAGGGGCAAGTTTTTAAGCTTTGCCAGAATGGTAATAAGCATGCGCCTTATTGACCATTACCGCAAGCAGGGTAGGGAAAAAACCTCTAGCCTTGATGATGAAAGCCAGTCTGACAATGCTCTGGATCAGAGTTCCATGGAACGGTACAGGATTGATGATGAAAATGAGCAAAGAATACTGGAAATAATGCAGTACCGAGCTGAGCTGGAGAAGTGGGGAATCAGTCTGGAAGAGCTGGCGGAAATATCTCCCAGAAACGAAAATTTGAGGGAACAGTATAAGATGGTGGCCAGAATTATTGTCAACAGCAGCAGTATTCTGGATATACTGCTGAAAACAAAAAGGCTGCCCATAAAGGAAATTGAAGAGGTCATATCAATACACCGGAAAAAGCTGGAGCGGGGACGAATATATATAATAGCTATGGTTCTGGCAATAGTTGAAAACCTTAGCTATATGGATATCTGCAGGGGTGATAAAAAGTGAAAGCGGTAATAATAGAAATACATAAGGATTACTGCATTGTTATGACCAAAGATGGCCAGTTTTTAAAAAGGAAAATTCCGGCCGGGGTATTTGAGATTGGTGATGAAATAATGGTAAGTGAGAAGCACTCTCACCAGCCGGAGGCAGCCAGGGTAAACTGGGTTAAGAACTTTGCGGTTGCAGCTATTGTAGTAGTAATGATAGCTGCAGGTTCTATCTGGCTGGTAAAGTATATGAAGATGTATTATTCATCAAGAAATATGAGACTATTTACCCAGGATGAGGCAGTAGGAGAAATGAAAGTTGAAGCAGAACTGGAAGAAGAGGCACCGGCAGAGGAGGATGCGCAGGAGTCGGCTCTGGCCATGGATGAAGAACAGAAAGAGACCGTTGTTTATAAGGGTATGTTCTCTATTGAAGAAGGGTTGCAGATTGATGAAGAAATAAGCGGGATCATGTTTTCATATCAGGTTATAGATGGTACCAGTATGTATGTCAGGCTGGAGAATATAAGCAGGTCACCTTACTTTAACGGGACCTTTGAAATAAGCACTCTTCTTTCCGATGAAAGCGTGTCCAGATCGCTTAAGACTATTCTTCTCCAGGGATTTAAACCGGAACAGGTTCGGGAAAACACCTTTATCTTAAAAGCAGGAGAGGTAAACTTCTGGCTGCAGGTAACTGAAAGAAATTACTAACCAGTTGCTACCCCGCTTAATTTAAGACATTTCACGTATATATATTACAGATTATCAGTACAACCAAAGGAGCTTGTATGAAAAGATGTAAATTAATTTTAACCTTAACTACCCTGGCTGCAGTTGTTCTGCTGTCCAGTTCGGCACTTTTTAAACAGTGTGCCGCAGGGGAAGTCGAACAGGAAGTTTCCGGGGAGCAGTCCGATGAAATAGCGGCCTCAATAGATAATAATCTGGTTGGTGCCAATACCCGGTTTGGGTTTAATATCTTCAAGGAGCTTATCCTGGAAGATGAGGATCAGAATGTATTCATATCCCCTTTATCCATACTGATGGCCCTGGCTATGACCTATAACGGAGCCGTGGGCGATACTAATCTGGCCATGGCTGAAGCCCTGCAGTTTACCGGATTTGACCTGGAAGAATTAAATTCAGGATTTAGCGACCTTATGACCGGTATTAAAAATGCTGATAGCGACATAGAGATGGCCATTGCCAATTCCATATGGTATAGGCTGGGCTACTATAGTGTCAAAGAGGATTTTATAGAAAGAAACGAAAAATACTATTCCTCTGAAGTAAGGGGGATTGATTTTTCTGCTCCGGAAGCGGTGGGCACCATAAACGGCTGGATAAAGGATGCTACCAGGGGAAAGATTAAAAAAATGCTGGACAGCATACCTGAAGATGCAGTGATGTACCTTATTAATGCCATATACTTTAAGGGAAACTGGACCTACCCCTTTGATGAGAATGTAACTGCCGATGAAGATTTTTTTCTTATAGACGGCAGTACCAAAAAAGTTCCCATGATGAGCCAGCAGGAAGAATTCCTATACTGCAGAGGCGATAATTTTTCCGGTATAAGGCTTCCTTACGGGCAGGAAAAAATGGCCATGTATATAATTCTTCCGGATGAGGGTGAAAGTGTTGATTCTGTTATAAATTCCATGGATGAGGACACATGGAACCAGGCAGTGGAGTCATTTTTTAAAAAACAGGTTCGCATCTCCATGCCCAAGTATAAAATGGAATACGGCATCAAGCTTTTAAATGACGTGCTTACCAATCTGGGTATGGGAATTGCCTTTGACATGCATCTAGCAGATCTTAGCGGTATTTTCCTCCGTGAGCCTGGTGAAAGCCCCTTTATATCAAGGGTATTACATAAGGCCGTAATCGAGGTAAATGAGGAGGGAAGCGAGGCTGCTGCTGCAACTGTAGTGGAAATAATGGAATCGGCAGCTGCGCCTGAAGAAATAATACAATTTATAGTAAACAGGCCCTTCTTCTTTGTAATTGAAGATGACAGGACAGGGAGTATTCTGTTTATGGGTAAGGTGATAGAACCCTAAAAAAATATTCTTTGGACAAATGACAAATATATTATATAATAACTAGTTAGTTTTTATTTTAAAACAGAGCGGTAGGGATTTTTTATTAAAGTATGTAAATATAAATAGAATTAAATCTTCTTTTTCATTCCTTATTAATTCATTTGTTTCACATTTTAAATGATAGTTTCTACTTCTCTTTTATATATAGTAAAAAGCAATCTAAAGAAAGGTTTTTTAAGTGAATAAGAGAATGTATGTGGGTAATCTGGACTATAACACCACTGATAAAGAACTGGAGGAGCTGTTTGCACAGGAAGGCACTGTTACTTATTCTAAAGTAATAACCAGGATGGACGGAAAATCAAGAGGTTTTGGATTTGTAGAGATGGAGAGTGAAGAACAGGCAAAAGCAGCTATGGAAAAACTGAACCAGAGCGAGTTCAAAGAAAGAACTATTGTGGTTAATGAAGCCAGAACCCAGAACAGAGAAAACTTCGGTTCAAAAGACAGAAATTATGGTTATAAAAAAGAGGGTAAGGGAGATTTAAACTACAAGCTCAGACAGCTAAGAAAGAATATGGGCTAGTTTTTAAAGTTTCTACTTGTTTTTTTATTTATAATCTCCTATAGTATCTGTTGGACAGAGCACAAAACTAAATAACTGTAACCTTTAAAATAGTCCGGAGAGGCTAAAAAGGAATGAAAAAAATATTTATAAAATATTTCAGCATAAGTAATATTTTGACCTTCTTACCTATACGGTAAGGAGGTTTTTTTATGCGGTGAGGGATTATGATAGAGAAAGCAAACATTTTAAGTGAAAGTGATATAGAAAGGGTACTTAAGAGAATCTCGCATGAGATTTTGGAGAGAAACAAGGGTCCCCAGAGTCTGGTTTTTATAGGCCTTCAGAAAAGGGGAGTTCCTCTGGCAAACAGGATAGCTGCAAATATTGAAAAGTTTGAGGGGATCAAGATCAATGTGGGCAAGCTTGATATAACCTTTTATAGAGATGATATCGGCCAGAGTATAAAGCGGGATGCCCAGACAACCGATATCTCCTTTGATATAGGTGGAAAGAATGTAATCCTGGTTGATGATGTGCTGTATACCGGAAGATCAGTAAGGGCGGCCATGGATGCCATAATAGATTTCGGGAGGCCCAGGAGCATACAGCTGGTGGTTTTAATTGACAGGGGGCACAGAGAACTTCCCATAAGGGCGGATTATGTGGGAAAGAACCTCCCCACCTCCCGCAGCGAATCAGTAGAGGTCAAATTAAAAGAGATTGACGGTACGGATAGTGTAACAGTGTTAAAAAAGGAATAGCTATGTTAAGTAAAAAAAGCCTGCTGGATATAGATAGCCTGGAGCTTGAGGATATAAAGCTTATACTCTCCAACGCCGATTCTTTTGGGGAGATTTCAAAAAGGGAGGTAAAGAAGGTCCCCACCCTGAGGGGTAAGACTGTATTTAACCTCTTTTTTGAGCCCAGCACCAGAACCAAGACTTCATTCGAGATAGCGGCCAAGAGGCTGAGCGCGGATATTATCAATTTTTCGGCCTCGGACAGCAGTCTAAAAAAAGACGAATCCATAATCGATACTTTAAGAACCATACTTTCCATGAAGGTCGACCTTATAATCATAAGGCACTCTGACAGCGGGACAGCAGCTATGATGGACAGGCTGGTGGACGTCCCGGTAATAAATGCCGGTGACGGTAAAAACCAGCACCCTACCCAGGCACTGCTGGATCTATACACCATAAATAAGGAATTCGGCAAATTAAAAGGGCTAAAGGTAGCGGTTGTGGGAGATTTTCTGGACAGCAGAGTGGCAAGATCCGATGTGGGCCTGTTTAAAAAGATGGGTATGGATGTAACCATAGTTTCTCCCACCATGTTCCTTCCCGAGGACTATTCTGAAATTAAGGTAAGGCACTGCATTGATGATGTTATAGAGGATTGCGATATCCTGTACATGTTAAGGATGCAGTTTGAAAGACAGAGCAGAAAATTTTACCCCTCGGTAATGGAGTATAACCGGTTTTTGGGCCTGAATATGGATAGGTTAAGAAAGATGAAGCCTAAATCAATAGTCATGCACCCCGGTCCGGTAAACAGGGGGATAGAGATTACCGATGAGGTAATGGATGTAGGAGGAATCCTGGCGGACAGGATTGTAATTGAAAAGCAGGTAACTTTTGGAGTGGCCATAAGAATGGCCATACTATATTTAATACTGGGATGATGTTTTATGAATAAGACCGAAAGCAAAAATATATTAATCAAGGGAGGCAAAATAATCGATCCTGTAAAAGGCACCGAATTTGCTTCCGATATTTATATTAAAGACGGAATTGTAGCTGAAGTAGGCAAAAATATTAAAGCCGGCAGCGGTATGGTTAAAATCGATGCAAAGGGTCTTGTGGTTTCACCGGGATTTGTAGACATGCACGTTCATCTGAGAGACCCCGGGTTTGAAGATAAGGAAACCATTGAAAGCGGAGCGCTGGCTGCGGTAAAGGGAGGCATAACCGCTATTGCCTGCATGCCCAATACCAGACCGGCTATAGATAGCGAGCATGCAGTAAAATATGTTCTGGAAAAATCGGAGGGTGCAGCCTGCAGGGTTTATCCTGTTGCTGCCATGACCAGGGGGCTTGAAGGAAAAGAGATAACTGAAATGGGGCTGCTGTCCGAAGAGGGAGCGGTAGGCTTTTCAGATGACGGGAAATGTGTGGGTGACAGCAGGCTGATGTACGAGATTATGAGATATTCCACCCAGTTTGGCCTTCCCTTAATACTGCATGAAGAGGATATCTTAATGTCTGCAGACGGCCAGATGCATGAGGGGCGCTACTCTTCCATGCTGGGGATGGAAGGAATATCATCGCTTAGCGATGACCTTATGATAGCCAGGGATATAATCCTTGCCGCAAGGAGCGGGGCAAAAATACATATAACCCATCTTAGCACCAAAGGCGGGGTAGAGATGATAAGGAAAGCCAAAAAGGATGGGATTGATGTAACCTGTGATGTAACCCCCCACCATCTGTTTTTTAATGACAGCTTTCTTACCTCCTTCAATACTAATCTCAAGGTCAAGCCTCCCGTAAGGAGCGAGGGGGACAGGCAGGCTCTGGTAAGGGGCATAAAGGAGGGAGTAATTGATGCGGTCGCCAGTGACCATGCTCCCCATCTTGGTACCGAAAAAAATACCACCTTCAAGCTGGCAGAATTCGGAACCATCGGCCTGGAAACACTATTCAGTGCCGCTTTTAGCAAATTATGCATAGAGGAAAAGATGAGTCTTCCCGGACTTATAAGGCTGATTACCGCCTCACCTGCAAAAATACTGGGCATAGACGCGGGAAAGATAGAGGTGGGTAGACTAGCTGATATTACGGTTATAGACACTGGTGCAGGCAAGATAGTAAAAAGAGAAGATTTCATATCGAAAAGCAAAAACAGCGCCTTTATAGGCCAGAAGCTGCAGGGAAGGGTGGTCTGCACCATAAGCAGGGGCAAATTAATTTACAGGAGTGATTGATTTGGAAGCAATACTGGTACTTGAAGACGGCAAAGTGTTTGAGGGCAAAAGTTTCGGCTGCCGGGGTGAGATAATGGGAGAAGTTGTTTTTAACACTTCCATGACCGGCTATCAGGAAATACTGACCGACCCTTCTTACTGTGAGCAGATTGTTACCATGACTTATCCCCAGATTGGAAACTATGGAATCAACAGTAAAGACATAGAGTCAGAAAAGGTCCAGGTAAAGGGATTTATTGTGAGGGAGTATCTCGGATATTACAGCAGCTGGAGAGCCGAGTCCAGCCTGGAGCAGTATTTGAAAAAGTACAATATCATGGGAATTTCGGAAATTGATACCAGGCAGCTTACCAAGCATATAAGGGTTAAAGGTGCCATGAAAGGTATAATATCTACCAAAACTTTTGATGAGAAAACTCTGATTAAAAAACTTAAAGGCTATCCCGATATGATAGGAAGAAATCTGGTGGATTTTGTTAGCTGCAGGAAGCCCTATATCTTTAATCCAAAAAGTAGAGATTGCAATTACACCATTGCAGTGTATGACTACGGGGTAAAATTTAATATCTTAAGATGCTTATCCGATGCAGGCTTTAGGATAAAGGTCATACCTGCGGCTACGGATCCCGATGAAGTTTTGGCTGAAAATCCGGACGGGATTCTTCTATCCAACGGTCCGGGGGATCCTGCTGCCGTAAGCTATGCCATTTCCAGTATAAAAAGGCTTATAGGAAAGAAACCCTTATTTGGAATCTGTCTGGGACATCAGCTGCTGGCTCTGGCTCTGGGAGCCAGAACCTATAAGTTAAAATTCGGCCACCACGGGGCGAATCATCCGGTAAAGAATTTAGAGACCGGTGAAGTTGAAGTGACCACCCAGAACCACGGATTTTCGGTGGATTTTGATTCGCTAAAGGCTATTAAGGTTACGGGATATAAGGTAACACACCTAAATTTAAATGACGGGACCATAGAGGGTATTGAATATCCCAAAATAGGCTCGCTTACGGTTCAGCACCATCCGGAAGCAGGTCCCGGTCCCCATGATTCCAGATATATATTTAAAAAATTTAAAAACTATATTGATAACTTCAGTTAGCAGAAGCATAAAGCCATGCCCAAGAGGAAAGACATAAAAAAGGTAATGATAATAGGCTCTGGCCCTATAATAATAGGGCAGGCCTGCGAGTTTGATTACTCCGGAACCCAGGGCTGCAAGGTGCTTAAGGAAGAAGGATACAAGGTGGTTCTGGTAAACAGCAATCCTGCTACTATTATGACCGACCCCGAATTTGCGGACAAGACCTATATTGAGCCTCTTAATGTTGAATTTGTGACCAAAATTATAGACAGGGAAAGGCCGGATGCCATACTGCCCACCCTGGGGGGACAGACGGGATTGAACATTGCGGTCATGCTGGCTAAAGAAAATGTTTTATCAAAATACGGGGTAGAGCTTATCGGAGCCAATGTGGAGGTAATAAATAAAGCGGAGGACAGGGAGAAATTTAAAAAGTCCATGGCAAATATAGGGTTATATGTGCCTCCCAGCGGTTATGCCCACAGTTTGAAAGAGGCTCTGGAAATCAGCCGCAGGTTAAAGTTTCCTCTGGTGGTAAGGCCCAGCTTTACCCTGGGGGGCCTGGGGGGAGGTGTAGCCTTCAACAAGGAGGAATTTACCGATACTGTAACCAGGGGGCTGGATCTTTCCCCCATATCGGAAGTGCTGGTTGAAAAGTCGGTGGCGGGCTGGAAGGAATACGAGCTTGAAGTTATGAGGGATAAGAATGACAATGTGGTAATCGTATGTTCCATTGAGAATTTCGATCCCATGGGAGTTCATACCGGGGACAGCATTACCGTGGCCCCTGCCCAGACATTAAGCGACCGGGAATATCAGAATATGAGAAATGCGGCGCTGGCCATTATAAGGGAAATAGGAGTGGAGACCGGGGGATCCAATATACAATTTGCCATAAATCCGGAAAACGGGAAGATGGCCGTAATCGAGATGAACCCCAGGGTTTCCAGAAGCAGTGCTCTGGCCTCCAAGGCTACAGGATTTCCCATTGCAAAAATTGCCACCAAGCTGGCAGTGGGTTACACTCTTGACGAGATACCCAATGATATTACCAAAAAAACCCCTGCATGTTTCGAGCCCTCCATAGATTATGTGGTGGTTAAGTTTCCCAGATGGGCATTTGAAAAATTCCCCGGAACCGATATAAGCCTGACCACCAGGATGAAATCGGTGGGAGAAGCCATGGCTATTGGGAGAACTTTTAAGGAAGCTCTTCAAAAATCAATAAGGTCCCTGGAAATAGACCGCTACGGGCTGGGGGCAGATGGAAAGGACAATATCACCGAGGAACTGCTGGATAAAAAGCTTTCCATACCCAATCAGGATCGGGTATTTTATATAAAGTTTGCCTTTGAGATGGGCAGAAGTGTTGATGATATATACAGTTACACTAAAATAGACCCCTGGTTTTTAAATAACATAAAGCAGCTGGTGGAATTTGAAAAAGCATTTAAGGACTGCAGTCCGGAAGACATAACCTCAAAGCTTCTCTGCGAGGCTAAAAGATACGGCTATTCGGACAGGCAGCTGGGTTATCTGTGCAGCTGCAGTGAGGGCAGGATAAGGGCCATGAGAAAAAAGCTGGGGGTTATTGCCACTTTTAAAACGGTGGATACCTGTGCCGCTGAATTTGAGGCCTATACCCCTTATTATTACTCCACTTATGAAAGTGAAGATGAGATTCTGCCTGCCGCAAAAGAAAAAATTGTAATCCTGGGCAGCGGACCCAACCGCATAGGACAGGGAATAGAATTTGATTACTGCTGTGTACATGCCTCTTTTGCCCTGCATGATGCGGGGTATGAGACCATAATGGTAAACTGCAATCCTGAAACCGTGAGTACTGATTACGATACCTCGGACAGATTGTATTTCGAACCGCTGACTTTTGAGGATGTTTTAAATATTGTGGAAGCCGAAAAACCTCATGGAGTAATAGTACAATTCGGGGGCCAGACTCCCCTCAAACTGGCACTGGAGCTTCAGAAGGCAGGAGTAAATATTCTGGGCACATCACCTGATAGTATCGATCTGGCCGAGGACCGTAAAAGATTCGGTTCTATGCTCATGAAGCTCAACATCCCGCAGGCAGAAAACGGAACTGCCATGGATGTGAAAAAAGCAAAAAGGATAGCCAGAAAAATTGGCTATCCGGTGCTGGTAAGACCCTCTTATGTGCTGGGGGGAAGAGCAATGAGCATAGTCTATACCGAAGAAAGCCTTATCGACTATGTTAAAAATGCAGCAGTGGTATCCAATGACAGGCCCATACTTATTGATAAGTTTCTGGAGCGGGCAGTGGAAGTGGATGTTGACGCCGTTTATGACGGTGATGAGCTGTTTATCGGCGGGATCATGGAGCATATAGAAGAAGCGGGGATACATTCGGGCGACAGTGCCTGTGTTATACCGCCTTTTACATTAAGTAGAAAAGTAAAAGACACCATTAGAGAATATACTCATATAATGGCAAAGGAACTTAAGGTAATAGGACTTATGAATGTGCAGTATGCAGTGAAGGATTCCACCGTTTATGTTCTGGAAGCCAATCCCAGAGCTTCAAGGACCATTCCTTTTGTCAGCAAATCCATAAAGGTTCCCATGGCAAAGATAGCAGCTCTGGTAATGACCGGCAGGAAGCTTAAAGACATTGATTTTAAAAGAGTCGATCCCACATCGCTTGATTATTACAGCATCAAAGAGGCAGTACTGCCCTTTAACAGGTTCCCCGGCGTGGATACTATACTGGGTCCCGAAATGAAATCTACGGGCGAAGTGATGGGCATAGACAGAAGTTTCGGGATTGCCTTTGCCAAAACCCAGATTTCAATCAATCAGGTATTTCCCACTTCGGGTTCGGTGTTTATAAGTGTCCATGATAAGGATAAAGAAGTTATAATTGATATAGCCAGAAAATTGTCCGGGCTGGGCTTTAATATAATTTCCACCAGAGGAACGGGAGATGCACTGGAAGAAAAGGGAATAAAGTGTCATAAGGTGCTAAAAATAAGAGAAGGAAGACCCAATGTTCTGGATATGATAAAAAACGGGGAAATTGACTTAATCATAAATACTCCCGAGGGAAAGATTGCCAGAAGTGACGGGTACTACCTCAGGACCGCAGCTGTTCTCCGGAACGTGCCTTCCATTACTACTATATCGGGTGCTTCGGCTTTGGTGCAGGGAATACAGGAGATGAAATATAACTCTAAAGTTAAGGTAAAACCTATACAGGAGTACTGATGAAATTATTAAAAGGCGAAATACTC
Organism: uncultured Actinomycetota bacterium; assembly: GCA_964534695.1. Lineage (GTDB taxonomy): Bacteria > Actinomycetota > Humimicrobiia > Humimicrobiales > Humimicrobiaceae > CAZBSE01. Next base: position 14,208 of record CAZHOY010000004.1, read on the forward strand.
TCAAATGACAGATACAGCGACAATCTCTATAAGATGGAGATCTTTTCGCCTTACATATGCAGGAATGCCGGGGCCGGCAATTTTATTAATGTAAAATGTGCGCCTGAAGGTGTTATGGATCCTCTGCTCAGGCGTCCCTTTAGTATTTTTGATATAGAGGAAAAATTTAATGTCTTTTCCATATTATATGTGCTAAAAGGTATCGGTACCGGATTCATGTCCCGGCTGGAGAGAGGAGATATGCTGGATTTTGCAGGACCTCTGGGAAACGGAATAAAACTGGATGGAGATAACCTGCTGCTTATAGGAGGAGGCATTGGTATAGCTCCTTTAAACCTTATAGCCAGGCTTACCGCTGGTAAAAAAAAGAACGTGTTTTTTGCGGCGGGGTTCAGGGACAACAGTTACCTAAGGTGGGAGAAGGATTTAATTGAGCTCAAGGTAAATTACAGCATATCTACTGAAGATGGCTCCTGCGGCCAGAGGGGATTGGTTACGGATTATATAAGGGCCAATGCAGTGGCATTTGAAGGTTATGATGTTTACTGCTGCGGGCCGGAGGACATGCTTAAAGCCCTTCAGGATATCTACGGCTGGAGAAACAATAAAGTGGTAGCGCTTCTGGAAGAAAGAATGGCTTGCGGGGTAGGAGTTTGTGCCGGGTGTGCGGTAAAGATCAGGAAAGGAAAAAAAGGATTTTCTTATATGAAGATATGCCAGGATGGCCCTGCTTTTGACCTTAGGGAGGTAATATTTGACTGAACAGAATAGTTTATTTCCACAGGAAACAAATAACAGAGAAAGCCGCTCATCACTATCGGTAAGGCTGGGGAGGATAAGGCTGGATAATCCGGTGATTGCCTGTTCGGGCACTTTTGGCTGCGGGATGGAATACAGCCAATTTTATGATGTCTCCCTGCTGGGCGCAGTGGTTACCAAAAGTTATTCGCTGAAATCCAGGTGTGGAAATCCCGTGCCCAGGATTTGCGAGACTCCCTGCGGACTGCTTAATTCAATCGGTCTGCAGAATGACGGAATAGAAAAATTTATTAATGACCATCTGACCCAGGCTGAGAAGTTAAAAGCAAGACTTATTTTAAGCATATTCGGGGAAGATGAAGAAGAGTTCAAAGCGATACTGGCCAAAATTGTCGATATCAAGGATAGAATTACAGCCGTGGAACTGAATCTTTCCTGCCCTAACGTTAAAAAGGGGGGCATGGCTTTTTGTTCCATGCCCGATGAAGTCGAAAGAATAGTAAGCTCTGCATGCAGTATTATAAGTATTCCGGTTATAGCCAAACTGAGCCCCAATCACCACAATCTGGTGCAGGCAGCTGCTGCGGTAAAAAAAGGAGGAGCGGAAGCCATATCACTGATTAATACCGTAGTGGGTATGGCTGTGGATATAGAAACTTTCAAACCTGGGCTGGGCAATATTCTGGGAGGGCTCTCCGGACCGGCAGTAAAGCCCATTGCACTGGCAAAGGTTTATCTGCTGGCCAGGGAAAAAATTCTTCCCCTTATCGGAATGGGAGGGGTTTTCAGCTGGAAGGATGCTGTGGAGTTTATGCTGGTCGGTGCCAGCGCGGTAGGGATCGGTACCGCAAATTTTATACAATACGATATTGGTAAAAAGATTATAGATGAACTTAAAGGTTATGTAGAGAAGAAAAAAATTAAAAACATAAGTGAAGTAATAGGAAAGCTCAAAACTTGAGAAAGAAAAAATTATCCTTAAAAGACAGACTTATTATATGTTTGGATACCAGCAGTAAAAGAGATGTTATAAGCATGTGCAGTAAGATTTCAGGCAGGGTTTCGACTTTAAAATTAGGCCTGGAGCTTATATACAGCGTGGGTCCGGAAGTAGTAAGTACGGTAAAGAGTTTCGGTTATAAGGTAATGCTGGATGCAAAACTTCTTGATATTCCCAATACAGTGGTGGGTGCAATCAGAGCTATAGGAAAACTTGATGTGGATATAATAACTATACATGCGCTTGGTGGAAGGAAAATGCTGGAGGAAGCCGTAAAAGTGCTGGATGAGCAGTCAAAGAATAAAATAAGACCGCTTCTTTTTGGAGTTACCATTCTTACCAGCTTGGACGATGAAGATCTTAAGGTTCTGGGATTTAAAGGGAACTTTGTGGATTCGGTTTTAAATTTAATAAATGTTTCCAGAGAGGCGGGGCTGGACGGTATAGTATGTTCGCCCCGTGAAGTGGAGAAGGTAAGGAAAGTATCCGGCAGCGATTTCTATATTGCCACTCCCGGGATAAGGCTTGCAGGAGACGCACCGGGAGATCAGAAAAGAATAAGCACTCCTTTTGAGGCAATGTCAGCAGGAGCGGATTTTATAATCGCGGGCAGATCTATAACTGCAGGCAAAGATATTGAAAAAACCATAGACTTATATATGGATAATATAAGAAGGGCGCTTGAGTCATGATTAAGATAGTAAATCAAATCGAAGGAACGGATGTATATAAAATACTCAAGGACACCGGTTCTATAATGGAGGGACATTTCATGCTGAGCTCCGGATATCACAGCAATTATTATCTGCAGTGCGCCAGGCTGCTCCAGTATCCTGATATCACATGCAAGCTTGCTATCAGGGCCCTGGATCTGATTGGTGGAAGTATTAAAATAAAAAAAATCGATGCCGTAATATCTCCGGCTATAGGAGGGATCCTGTGGGGCTATATGCTGGCTTACAGGTTAGGCTGCAGGATGATATTTACCGAGAGAAAAGCAGGGGGAATGGAACTAAGGCGCGGGTTTGAGATAAAATCAGGCCAGCAAATTATAGTAGCGGAAGATGTTATTACCACGGGTGGTTCAGTTAAGGAAGTAATAGAAATATGCAAAAAAAGAGGCGCGGATATAAAGGCTGTAATAAGTATAGTTGACCGGTCAGAAGATTTGAAACTCGACTGCCCTTATTATTATCTGATTAAGCTTGACCTTGAAATACATAGACCTTCCGAATGCATGTTTTGTAAGAACAACGTTCCTCTCATATATCCCGGCTCCAGGAAAATAACTGTGGACAATCAGTAAAAATGGTTGATATTAAGTATATATATTTGTATACTTTAATGTATCTATTTTTTTTAACCAATGGGGAGTTCTATGGCTTTAAACAATTTAAGCGACAGCGACAGAAAAAAAGGTCTGGAGAAAGCCAGGCAGGTGAGGAAAAAGAGAGCGGAGATTAAAAATTTACTAAAAAAGGGGAAACTGGACATGAAGTCGCTTTTCGCCAGAGAAGAGCTCTTTGAAAAATACGTAATAAATATGAAGGTTATAAAGCTGGTAAGCGCATTACCCGGAAACGGGAAAGTCAATGCTTTAAAAATTTTGAAAG
>CAZHOY010000005.1:0-7209 GCA_964534695.1 uncultured Actinomycetota bacterium
GTATCCCAGATAGCCTAAAAAACCTATGATCAGAAGATACACTATGACAATTACACTAAATAATGGAATGTTCACTTAATTCTCCTTTCTATAATTTCTTACACTTTCATTATCTACTCTACTATCTGTCTTTGTTCCACATTACTGCCCCATAGACTATGCAAAATACAGTGCTCAAAATGCATAGCAGATAAACCAGAAAAATTGAAACACCCGCAAAGCCTAACATATACCCTCCTTTCGATTTTAAAATTTTAATATCTAAAAAAATTCTAAAATTCAGTACCTGTTTATAAAAAACTGAATTTATTTAACGGATTAACCGCAAAGTTTTACATTATTTTCAAGCAGAATCTCTTCCGCCCTGGAAATGTCTGTAACACTTAACACTATTCTGGTGCCTGCAATAACATATATATAATCTATATTTATTCCTTCACCAGCCAGAATATCAAGGATTTTATAAAGTCCGCCGGGTTTATCTTCAACCTCCACGCAGATAACATCAGCCAGATGAGTTGTGAAACCGGCTTCTTTAAGCAACTGCCTTGATTTTTCAACATCACTCACTACCAGGCGTAATATGCCGTAATCCCTTGCTTCGGTGGTTGAAAATCCCTTCAGGTTTATACCCTGATCCTTTAGAATTTTCGATACTTCTGCCAGTCTGCCTGTCTGGTTCTCCAGAAAAACAGTCAACTGCTTTATGGGCATTTTCCCTCCCTGTATCCAATTTATTAATTTATTATCTCTCTGCCTAACCTAAAAGCCTTAAGATTTAATTCCACTGCATGCCGGGGTACATTTTTTTTTATGGATCTCATCCATGAATCTTTCTTCAAAGGAATAAAATTTGAAAGGATGCCTAAAAGAACCATATTTGAAACTCTTATTTCATTTAGTTTTTTTGCTATATCTGTCGCTTTCACCATCATATAGTTAGAAGTATAGTCTGATAATCTTGATATTATATTTTCCGGGTATTCTATACCATTAAGATACATTGAAACCGGATAAATCTCATAGTCATTAACAATAATAAAACCTTCCCTGTCCAGTTTATCAATGTATCTGGCCGCTTCCAGTTTTTCCAGTGATATTATAAAATCCGCTTTATCGGTAATGGGAGAATAAACCTTTTTACCCATTCTGACACTGCCGATAACGCTTCCTCCCCTCTGGGCCATTCCGTGAACCTCGGAGACTTTTACATCCAGGCTATTCAGTAAAGCAGCTTCAGCCAAAACAATAGTGGTAAGAATTATTCCCTGACCGCCAACTCCTGTAAATAAAACCGATAGAATACTGCCGCCGCTTAAAAGCTTTTTCCATTTTTTCAGGCATTTTTGCGGTTTTATGCCTTCAGGCCCACTTTTTTTAAAACTATTAACATTATTGTCGTTTTTCATAAAAAATTGTTTTAATTTAAAAATAAAAGTCCGGTAAAAACAACCTTCTTACTGCCGCTTAATTTTTATGGCATTTTCCCTGCAAACACTCATACAGACCATACAGCCGGTGCACGCCAGCTCATTGATAGAATATTTATTACCCCTGAATTCGATAGCCGGGCAGCCGAACTCCAAACATCTTCCACATTCTCTGCATTCATCTTCATCAATATAAATGCTTATTCTAACTTTGCCTTTTTCTAAAAGAACACACTTTTGCCTGGCAACTATAAAAGAGAGCTCATCTTTCTTTAACTCATTCCTGATTACTTTCTCTAAAAGGCTTATATCATATGGGTCAACCACTTTTATATTCCTTACTCCTGCCGCCTTTGCAATTTCTTCCGGTTTTATCTCCACGGTTTGCTCACCCATCAGGGTTCTGCCTGTGCCCGGATGGACCTGACGGCCGGTCATAGCAGTAATCCCGTTGTCCAGGACTATTATTACCCCGCTCCCCTTGTTATATATACTGTCTACTAGCGGAGTTATGCCGGAATGAAAGAAAGTCGAATCTCCAATTACAGATACAACATTCCCCTTTATTTTGGGGTCTGCCTTTTCCATACCCAGAGCCTGTCCAATCCCGGCACCCATACACAAACAGCTGTCCAGTGAACTCAGGGGCGGAAGCACTGAAAGTGTATAACAGCCGATATCTCCCATTACTTTAAGTTTTAACTTCTTTAAAATATAAAATACAGGCCGATGGGGACATCCTGCACACAATACCGGGGGTCTCTGCGGAATATCATCAGCAGCGGATTTTTTTACTTTCCGGTCGCTTGAATTATTTTTATCACCGGCAGTGCCGATATGTTTATAATAAGGACCGCTTATTAAATTTGCCCCAAAAAGTTGATTATAAAGGTTTTCCACTATCTCCAGACTCAGTTCACCAGATTGGGGGAAATATTCTTTTCCCAGTACTTCAGCTCCCGGATTCATCTGTTGTATCTGTTCCTGCAAAAACGGTTCCAATTCCTCAATTACCACCAATAACCTTTTGCCCTCCGCAAATTTTTTTATGGCCCTTTGTGAGAGTGGATTCGTAATGCCAAGCTTTAATATAGGAATATTGGAAAAAATTTCTCTAGCATACTGAAAACAAATTCCGGATGTAATTATTCCAACACTACCAACTTTCTTCCTGCCGGACCCGGGAGCATATATGCGGTTCAAATCACTCCGGTATGCAAACTTTATTAGTTCATCCCATTTTTTTAGAAGTTCCTTGTGCCTGATTCTGCCAAATGCAGGTATCATTACATATTTCCTGCAATTTTTTTCATATTCTCTTTTTTCAGGTTTAATTCTTTTGCCCATTTCCACTAGGGATCTTGAATGTGAAATCCTGGTAGTTGTCCTTAGCAAAACGGGGATGTCAAACTTTTCACTGATATCAAAAGATTTTATGGTAAAAGTTTTTGCTTCCTGGCTGTCTGAAGGTTCCAGCATGGGCACTTTTGAAAATCTGGAATAATACCTATTATCCTGTTCGTTCTGTGAACTATGCATGCCAGGATCATCGGCCGATACTATAACCAATCCTCCGTTTATTCCCGTGTATGCAAGAGTCATAAATGGATCCGCTGCTACATTCAGGCCTACATGTTTCATGGCCACCAGGGCCCTCGCCCCGGCAATACTGGCTCCGGAAGCTATCTCCACAGCAACTTTTTCATTTACGGACCACTGACTGTAAATTTCTTTATAATGGCAAATATTTTCCAGTATTTCTGTAGAAGGCGTTCCGGGATAAGCAATTGCGACCGTCACACCTGTTTCATATGCACCTCTTGCAATTGCTTCATTCCCCGTTAGGAGTTTTAAATGGTCGGTTTTCTTCAAAATAAACCTCTTAACCCGCCTGGTAGTCTCTCCGGTAAATGAATTTATGGCTTTGAATTTACTTTTTAAACAGGGCTATTACATTTTTATTTATATTTGAACCAGGAATTTTTAATTTTTAATATATTACACTAATTCTGGTATACTTTCCACATCTAAAAAAATGTTTGAACCTCTTAATTTTATCCGGTTTTTAATATAATATACTTATAGATGGCAAATAGAATTATAAAAAGAAGATACAGGGAAAAAACTAAATATAAATATTTTATTTATATTGTAATATTTATTGCTCTGCTTCAGCTGCTGATTTTAAAAATTTACTATCAGGAGAAAACATTTAAAATACCGGAAAATATGTTTATTTCAGAAAAAGATTTTCCTATCTCCGAACTGATCCTTGATATAACTTACGGGGAACCGGAACCGGAACTTACTGAAGATTCCGGGGTATATGAGACTGAAGAAGATTCTTCCGCAGAACCGGATGAAAACTATTCCAGTGAATTAGGAAGCATGAACTTAACCGATATCCAAAAAACTATTGTCATCAGGACTCTGGAACTGCTGGATGAGGATATAAAGTATGGATATGAAGTTTTTTCGGGTACAGGTTACCCTGACAATAACATATGGATCTCTACCGATGTAATTTCCGTAACTCTCAATGATTGTGGTTACGATCTTATGAATTTGATCTACGATGATATGAATAATCACAAGGAAGATTACCCCATGGATATCAAAGGCGGAAGAGCCCCCATAAAATATATTGATTTTAGAGATGTTTTTTTCCAGGAAAAATTCTTCAAACGTAATGCACTTATCCTGCCCAACGAATATGACACGGCAGATGAAAATAATAATTTCATATGGCAGCCGGGTGATGTAGTTTATTTCCAGTTTGATGAAGATGACCCCTATATGGACTTGGGGGGATTTGTTTCGCCTCATAAAAATGCTGACGGAATCCCTCTGGTAATTATGATTTCCGGAGAATTTAATAAAGTCAGTGAGGTTGACAGACTTCTGGAATATAAAATAGTGGGGCACTACCGCTATCCGCCCCCCGACATAGATTAAAACACTGCAGTTTATTTCTTATGCTCATAATACTTAAAATATATTCTCCTGGCTATATAAACAAAAGGGGTATCACAAACAGCTACTATCAGTTTTAATAAATATGTGGTAAGTAAGATCTGCAGCCATACATTTATTTCAAACAAACCCAGCAGAGCAACGGTGCAGAATATGACACTATCAATTAACTGGCTCACCATTGTGGACAGGTTATTTCTTATCCATAATTGATGCGGCTTGCTGAATATTCTTTTCCAGAACGCAAACGCCCATACATCATGCATCTGGCTGACAATATATGCAGTCAGGCTTCCCAGTACTATGCGAGGCATAATCCCAAATATAATTGCCAGCGAGCCCTGGGCAAAATCCGAGGCGTGCGGAACAAACTGCAGACATATCCACATAACTGCTGTGGCACCGATCATGAAAAAAAAGCCCATCAAAACCGCTTTCTTGGCCGCAGCTTTACCATAAACCTCATTGAGTATATCCGTGGTTAAAAAAGTAGTACCGTATATTATATTGCCCAGTGTTGCTACCAGATTAAACAGCTCAACTGTCTTTAAAACCTGTATGTTGGCTATTATAACTGCTATTCCTATCCAGGCATAAAGGCCCAGTTTTCCGAAAAATCTATAAGCCAGAAGCACAATGCCGAAATTAATAAATATCAGCACCAGCCATAATAGCTCATTTTTAAATAACATATTTACCCTTAATTTCGTGCTTAATTCTTAATAAATCTGCAGATTCTTTTTTACCTGCCGCAGCATCCCTGAAATTTTTTATATTCTACAATAAAAAATGCCTCTTTGCACTTTTAAAAACTATAACTGATGGACATAAAGCAAATTTTGAAATAATATAATATATTAGGTTATAATATTTAAGGTGGAAATCTATTTCACTTAACTTTTTATGGAACAGGGGTCAGAGAACATGGAAAAAAGAAAAGGCATGGATAAAAAGGACATTAGTTTTATTATTGGAGGATCAATAATAGGAGCAATTGCCGGTTATATTATAAACAGGGTGGGCATTAAGAATATAATGAATTTGCTGAAACAAAAAGAAATTGTTCCGCCTTCTATTTCAAATCTGATAAATGAATTTACCTCCAAAAAGAATTCAAAAACATAACTTCTTTACCGGCAGGGTATCAGCCAAAATATATTTAAACTGAATATGCCTTATATAACCTTATATAATTTTCTGCGTTACTTTTTTCCCAGGGGCATTTTTTTCATTACCATAAAGTAATAAACGATAGCTGCCACCCACCAGAATCCAACTACCCACGTTACAATCAAAACTACCAGCCAAATAGTTTTAGTATTATCTCCGGCATCGGGAAACTCCTCATTTTTTCTTTTGGCACAGTCTACAATAGTTATAATCCACAGTACAAATAAAAAAAGTCCGATTAATCCGCCAACAACTGCCATACATATAAATACACCTGCAAATCCGGAAATAGCCATACCGCCAATAATTTCTTCCGTTGCTTCTTCGCTGGTACAGCTGACACCTAAAAGTGCTACTACTGCAAGTAACAATGAAGCCAGTAAAAATTTCTTTTTCATTCTTCCTCCCCTATATCTAATTTATTAAATAGATTTTAAACCCGAAAACATTTCAAAGAATAACATTAACCAATAAACATCTTTTTAATTTTTAAAAATTTATATTTACTTTTACCGTCATATTATTCATTGGGGAAATTTATATAGTATGAATCCGGTTTTGTCGCTACATCTACAATCGCCCATATTTCCGCTACAATTCCCCAGAAACCTATAGTAACTATAGTTAAAGATAGATTTAACCAGAATTTCCAGGAATCTTTTTCATAAGTATAAATCCAGGTCCAGAAACTTAAGAAAATTGCCAATAGAAGAGCCACCGTCTTATCTTTAGAAACTTTGGGTCTGTCAAGCATTCCTCCTTTAACTGCTACGCCACAATACGGACAGACAGCGGCATTTTCTTTTAAAGCCTTGCCACAATTTGTACAAAAAAACCCTTCCTGCACACTTATGGTTTTATCATTCACCTTATCATCCTCCCCTTTAATTATAACCAACTAAAAAAATTTTTTGATACAAATAAATTTTAAAAAAGAATTAATAACCGTAATTAATACCAATAATAACAAACACAATAAAAATAATAAATATGAATATGCCTACTCCCCCACAAGCAATTCCAGCGATATCAAAACCTTTGCTTTTTGAACTGGATTTACCTTCATTAATATTTCTTAAATCTAAAATACCCAGTACAACAGCAGCAATCGCTAAAACTATACCTGCACCCCAGGCCCAGCCACATGGCAAACTGACAATACCTGTAACTAAAGAAGTTATAGCCATGGGATTTACTCTATCCTTCTTATTAATTGTTTGGGTGACATTATTCACCATGAACCCGCATTTAGGGCACATAACCGCTTTTACACTGATTAGATTGCCACAGTTCTGACAATATTTACCTTTTTTCTCAACTGATGAATCTTTCATAAAATCCTCCTCGTATAATAAGATAAAGATTCTTATATAAGACAAAATTACTTGTATTCTGTTTCTCTAAGCTTGGGTGAATCGAACCAGGTACCGGATACCTGATATTTTTCTTCCTCAGATTCAGAAACTGCTATGCTTACCTTTACCTTTTCAGTCTCTTCCGTATAATCAGCTTCATAAATCACTACATTTATTCCACTCTGAATTCTAGATTGAGAATAGTTTTTAGAACCCGGCACATACTGGCCAATTGTATTTTCCAGGTAAGAATAAAATTTTACAAATTCCTGTTCGGGAAC
>CAZHOY010000005.1:7309-17225 GCA_964534695.1 uncultured Actinomycetota bacterium
TAACTATCATAATCCTTGTTATTTAACGCAATCAAACATTCTTCTGCTGCGCTATCGGCAAAAGAAATAACCCCTTCATCAACCCCGGCGCTGCATCCGGCAGCAATTATAATTACAATAAATATAACTGATGCCAGAAATATTAATATTTTCTTACTCATGATTAAAACCCCCTAAATTAAAATATGGGAACAATATATATCTTTTTTACTTATCAAGCTTTTTCTTAACATTATCAATTATTCAGATTTAAAAGTTCTTCCCAGTTAAAATCAACAAATATTATAAAAGTATTATTGCTTGTACCTGCCAGCATAAACGCCTGCTTTATATCATTCTTTGATGCAAGCAACATAGCAGGCTGTTCCGTATTTTCAACCTGTTCATCGTTTGTAAATTCTTGTATATCCCACCCTTTATCATCAAGCGAATTATAATAATCCAAAACCCTTATTTTATCGTCCGCAGTTGAATAAACAGTGGCAGTTACTTCCTGATCCTTGATTTCCCGTGGCAGCTCCTCTAATATTGAAAGTTCTTCTTCAGGTATAGCCGCGCCGTACTGGCCAATCAGCTCCACTATCCTGTCTATATCGCCTTCTGCCTGTACCAGTGCAACAGAACCGGGATATATCAACTCATCTGCTAATTTGCTCTGATCAATATATTTTCCGGCTTTAATCTTAAATCCGGTAAATCTTTCAAAAAGTGAAAAGAGAGGACATACACAGCTGGTGGCAATAATGACTATTATGGGAAATAGAAAAAATATCACCAAAAACATTTTAAATTTTGATTTACTTATCCTTTTTGTCAAAAGCCGCATCTCTTCCCTTCTTTCACCCCAAATAATAATGATAAATTATTTTTTTAGTTTTTAAAGCTAATATACCCATACAGCATTTACCGGGTTCCCATTTAAATATAAATCCTTGGAATTCTGTTTTTAAACATACATACAACTTCGTAATTGATGGTTCCCATCAGTTCTGCAATATCATCGGCAGTTATCCCCTTTTCTTTAGTGGCACCAATTAAAGTAACCTCATCACCAATACCGATATCATTATTCTTTATGATATCGGTAATATCTATCATAAACTGATCCATGGTAATATTTCCCACTAATGGTGCGGTTTCTCCTTTAATTAAAACCACAGCCCTGTTGGAAAGCAATCTTGAATAGCCGTCTGCATAACCCAGTGGAACAGTTGCAATTATGCTGTCTCTTTTGGTCCGGAAAGTTCCGCAATAGGATATAGGTACACCTCCGGGCACATTCTTTATAAAAGAGATTCTGGTTTTAAGGCTGAATACAGGTTTTAACCCGGATATGACCTCAATCACATCAGAATCAAGCCAATCATTGCAATCCCTTTTATATGGATTAAGTCCATATATGGAAATTCCGGTTCTCACCATATCCAGATGCATATTTGTATACCTGAAAAAAGCTGCGCTGTTGGCACAATGATAAAATTTTAATTCAATTTTATTTTCCCTTACCCCTTTTATAATTTCATTAAACCTTCCCCACTGCAGCTCGGTATACGAACCTTTACTACTGCCAGCGCAGGAGTAATGAGTAGAAACACTCTCTAATTTTAAATTGGGAAGAGCCGAGATTTTTAAGATCTGTTCTACAGCATGGTTATAATCAATTCCTATCCTGTTCATTCCTGTATCTATATTAATATTGATGACCGTTTGCTTACCAATTCTTCTGGATTCTTTTGAAATGAACTGTGCCGACTCATACGAATTTACACCCAGAATTAAGTTATGTTTCACAGCCTCTTCTATAATTCCGGCCGGACTCTCGCCCAGAACATAAACAGGGGCATTAATTCCAGCTTTCCTTAATTCTATTCCTTCCTCGACCAGTGCCACTCCCAGTGCGTATGCCCCGCTCTTCACGGCCTGTTTTGAAACTTCTACTGCACCATGCCCGTAGGCGTTGGCTTTAACCACTGCCATTATTCTGGCAGACCTGGATTTTGTACATGATTTAATTATGTTTATATTATGATCAAGATGAGCCAGATTGATCTCGGCCCAGGCATATCTTTTATTTTTTATATAATCATTCTTCATATCAATAGGTGTAGGAATAATTAAACTTTCAAATCATTGATTTCACGATATCTGCTCTGGTAATTATTCCAACCAGATTCCCCTTATTATCCAGTACGGGAACTCTGTTAATATTGTTCTTTACCATTATATTTGCAATTTCGCCGATCTGTGTATCATTTTTAACTGTCTTGACCTTGCCGGTCATAACATCCTCTACTCTTGTTCCCAGGTATTTTTTAAAGTTTTTCTTGAACTTATTTAAACTTTCAAGATATATAATACTGTCTAGTAATTTAAAGTACCTTGGAAAATGAAGATCAGTGTCTCTTACAATTAAATCTCCTTCAGTGGCAATTCCAACTAAATTGCCTTTATCATCAACCACAGGAACGCCGCTTATTTTATTTTTTACCAGCAATTCCGAAAGTTTTTCAACCGAAGCATTTTTATTTATGGTAATAACCTTTTTTACCATGATATCTTTTGCTAAAAGTTCTGGCATTCCAAACTCCTATCATATTAATTTTATTAATCTAACATTAACTTATATTTTATTTTTTCAATCTCCAGAAAAACCCTCTTTAAACCTTCCAGAAGATCTGTAGCAATAAGAGAAGTTTTGCTGGTTTCTTCTACCATAATGTCCGCCGCCATTCCATGGATAAAAACTCCGCATGCTGCACTTTCCAGAAGTTCCATTCCCTGGCAAAGCAGTGAACCAATAACACCGGTCAGTATGTCGCCTGTACCTGCCGATGCCAGTCCCCAGTTTCCGGTAGGATTTATGAAGGTATTATCCCTGTAATCGGAAATTACAGTTCCGGCTCCTTTAAGTACGGATGTCAATTTATACTTTTTAGCCGCTTCCATATTTATCTTTATTCTATCTTCCAGTGGAATTCCATCAATACCCATTATTGATGACAGTTCTCCGGAGTGAGGGGTGATTATAACATTGGTCAGATCAAAATCCTCCTTATTTTCAACATCTCGTGGGCCGTAAAGCGCATATAGGCCGTCAGCATCCAGTACTATTGGTTTTTTTATTTTTTTTAGCAGCTCCCTCACCAGGAAAATTGTAGATGGATCTCTGGAAAGTCCGGGGCCTATTGCCAGGGCGGTAAATCTTTCACTTAATTCTACTATTTCGTCAAGGCTTTCAATACCTATGAAAGCATCTTCTGTCTGCCCAACCGGGTATGTAATTACTTCAGTTAATTTTTCTTCAAAGATGCTGTTCAGCTCCCGGGGGCAAACAAGAGTCACCAGACCTGCACCGGCCCTTAAGGCACCCATACATGTCATTGAAGCCGCTCCTGTAAATCCCAGTGATCCTGCTATTACCATCAGGTTCCCGATTTTATGTTTATGTGTCCAGGATTCCTTAACCGGCATGTTCGCAGCTACCCATTGAAAATCAGGTTCAAAAATTCGTTCATACTGATCATAATATTCTTCCGGAATGCCGATATCTATAATTTTAATATCTCCTGTAAAATCTGCTCCGGGATAACTGACCAATCCTATTTTCTTGCAGCCAAAAGTTATGGTCCTGTCCGCTTTCACTGCAGTTCCCAGAATTTTTCCATCATTCGAATCTACACCTGAAGGTATATCGATAGAATAAATTATTTTACTGCTGTTTTTATTCCTGGCTGAATTTATGCTTCCTATTATTTCACCTGCAGGCCCGTAAATACCCCTGCCGTGCAAACCGGTCCCGAATATTGCATCTATAATAAAATCTGTTTTCGCCAGCTCTTCTTCAAATAAAGAAATCTTATCTTTACGGGAGGGATCAAAATAGTATATATTGTCATTTTCAACCGCTTTAAGACTTTTAAAATAAAATAAGCTATCCGGACTCAACTTTTCAGGGAGAGATATATGAAAAACCAGTATCTTCATTCCATAATCCAGTAAATTTTTAGCTGCTACAAATCCGTCACCGCCATTATTCCCGCTTCCGCATATCACCACACCGCGGGCAGCTCTTCTGAGCTTCCTGTTCTCAAAATCGCCTATTATTTCTTTGGATACTCCTTCTCCTGCATTTTTCATAAGCCACTTTGAATCAATTCCCTCATTTATGGCTTTGCTGTCAATCTCAGCAACTCTGCTTCCTTTTAAAATTCTGTTTAATTTCATTTCCTTACAATTTATAATTAATTTTATCTATAATAAATTATTAAGTTCAATATGACAAAAAACATTCTTGCCCACAGTTGTAATAAAAGATCATTTAAGAGTACTAATTAATAATCGCTATTGCATAGGCCACTGCAAAATTTTCTGTTGCCGAAACAGATATTTTTATTTCCTTAATTTTAAGCTGCCTGCTGAACCTATAAGTTTTTCCCAACAATTCTATATAAGGAGCTCCGGTATCAGTATTTTTCAGTTCAATTTCATTTAAGGATATATTCTTGCTGACCCCTTCGGCCAATGATTTTGCAACCGCTTCTTTTGCAGCAAAACGGGCAGCAAAACTTGAATATTTGCCTTTATTTTTTCCCATGCAGTAATCTATTTCATTTTTGGTATAAACCCTATTCAAAAATCCAGAGTTGTTTTTAATAGCAGATTTTATTCTCTCTACTTCTATTATATCGGTCCCAACTCCGAATATTTTCATAAATTATTACTCCACTGTAACACTCTTTGCCAGATTCCTTGGCTGGTCCACATTTCTGTCCAGGTTTTTAGCTATATAATAAGAATATAATTGAATGGGTATAATGGTTAAGATAGCATATAGCTCCTCCAGGGTTTCCGGAACCTTAAAAATATAATCTGCATATTTTTTTGTATTTTCGTCTTTCTGGCTGATTATGGAAAATATAGTTGCCTTCCTTGCCTTTACTTCCTGGATATTACTCAGAATTTTTTCATATACGGAGCCGGCGGGCATTATTCCCACCACTACTGTATTCATATCAGTCAGGGCTATGGGACCATGTTTCATCTCACCGGCAGGATATCCTTCAGCATGAATATATGAAATTTCCTTGAGCTTCAAAGCGCCTTCCATCGCTGCAGGTAAACTGTAAATTCTGCCCAAAAACAGAAAGCATGTATACCTGTAAGTCTTATCAGCAATTTGTTTTATTTTATCTGCATTATTCAATATGTTCTGTATTTTTTGGGGTATAATTTTCAACTCTTCAATTATTTTACGGAATTCATTTTTCCCGATACTGCCTCTTATTTTGGCAAAATATAAACCCATCAGATACAGAACCATAATCTGAGCAGTAAAAGTCTTGGTAGCGCAAACTCCTATTTCGGGACCTGCATGTGTATAAATTACGGAATTGGATTCCCTTGCCACTGTACTGCCGACAACATTAGTAATAGCTACTATTTTGGCCCCCTTTGATTTCGCTTCCCTGATTGCAGCCAGAGTGTCAATAGTCTCCCCTGATTGAGTTATAGCTACAAATAAGCAATTATCTTCCACTATGGGGTCCCTATATCTATATTCTGAAGAAAAATCCACTTCAACCGGTATTCTTACCCAATTTTCAATGACCTGCTTGCCGATTAAGGCAGCATGATAGGATGTTCCACAGGCGATAATCTGGACTTTCTTTAAATTTTTAATCTGTTCATCTGACAGATTGAGTTCATCAAAATTTAATTTTCCATCTATCAATCTGCCTCTCATAGTCTCTTCAACACCATAAGGCTGTTCAAATATTTCCTTTAACATGAAATCGTCGTATCCACCCTTCTCAGCACTGCCAATGCTCCAGCTGACTTTAAACGGTTTCCTTTTTACAGCTTTTCCTTCCCCGTCAAAAATTTCTACTCTATCTGCGGTAAGTCTCACTGTCTCGAAATCATTAATGACTATAAAATTTCTGGTATGTTCCAGTACTGCAGGTATATCCGATGCAAGGAAATTACCGTCTTCCGATACTCCCACAACCAGCGGACTGGTAATCCTTGCTCCAATTATTTCTCCGGGCTGACCGGTAGAAATTGCTACAACAGTTCCGGATCCTTTTATTTTCTTTATGGTTTTCTGCATTGCTGCCAGCAAACTTCCGTCATAGTACTTCTCCAAAAGATGGGGCAGCACCTCGGTATCCGTTTCGGAAATGAATTTATGACCCTCTTTTTTAAGTTCCTCCTTCAGCTCAGCGTAATTTTCTATTATGCCGTTATGAACCACTGCAATGCTGCCGCTGCCGTCCAGATGAGGGTGGGCATTTATTTTAGTTGGTTCGCCATGTGTAGCCCACCTGGTATGACCAATGCCGCAATTTCCGTCTATATTCAAAGCTCCCGCCTCTTTCTCCATTATCTTTATTTTTCCTGCTTCTTTTACCACTTTAATTACCGGACCCGCCGGATTGGACTCTGTGGCTGCATTGCCAGAAATTATGGCAATACCGGCAGAATCATAGCCCCTATATTCCAATCTTTTAAGACCTTTTATAAGAATATCCCTGCACTTTTTATTTCCTACATACGCAACAATTCCGCACATTCAATCCTCCAGTATCAATACATAAATTACCCTTTAAAACAATAATGAAAATATTATAACAGAAGAGTTAAGAATATGGGATAATTGAATTAACTATCAATCAGAATATAAGATATTTTTAAATATTTATTTTATAATAAATTCGGGAGTGTTCTAAATAAGAATAAAAAATAGTTAAAGAAGCATCGGCTATTCATACATAATTTTTACTCCGTTTTTCTGAATATCTCTGGTTAAATTTGAATTTAGTTGTTTATTAGTAATAATATAATCAACATCCTCAATTTTACATATATTAGAAAAAGCTACAGCTCCAAATTTAGTTTCATCGGCTAATATAAAAGCCTCTTTTGATTTCCTTATGACCTCACCATCAACTATTGCTTCTAGCTCGTTTGGAGTGGTAAATCCTTCACCCACAGATATACCATTTACTCCTACAAAAGCTTTATCAAAGTTATATTTATCCAGAAAATTGACAGCCTCCTGACCAACCATAGAAAGCGTTCTTTTTCTAAAATCTCCTCCAACTAATTTAATCTTTATATCTGAATTATTAACCAGCTCTAAAAGGATATTTATAGCATTTGTAAAAATAGTTAGCTCCTGAATATCGAATAATATTTTAGCCAGTTCTAACGTAGTGGTGCCTCCACTTACATATATAATATCTCCTTCATGTATAAATTTCTTTGCAATCTGTGCAATTTTCTTCTTTTTATCTAAATTTATATCTTTTTTCTCATTTAAAGAAAATTCATATTTAAAATATCTTTTCTTTAAAGCTCCGCCTCTGGATCTGATTATGAGATTTTTCCTCTCAAGATCAATTAGATCTCTCCTAACAGTAGATTTTGATACATTCAATAAACTCATCATCTCTTCATTAGAAATTTTTTCTTTATTATCTAGTATTTCTAATATTTCTTTCCTTCTTTCCTCTATAAACATTTTTATATCCTCTTCTTATTTATATACTCTAATTTCATATACCCTTGCTGATTGGGCGCCATTTGTGCTATAAATTTCTAATCTTATTTTTTTAGATTTAACAGGACTAAATTTATGGATTCTTCTTCTCTTATAATTATCTTTAACTTCCACAATTCTTTTCCAGCTAGAATTTTCTAAATAAAAAATTGTATAATCTTTGACACATTCAGGTGCTATGAAAAATTTTTCCATATTTACATATGTTCTACTAAGATTTGTATCAAAAGTTATAAATATTGTACTAAAGATTATGTTTTCTTTAAATTCTATTTCTATATATTGAGGGAATCCCTTATCTGGGTCAGAAATCCATATATTTGTCCATTTTTCCGGTCTTGCGGTACCATTTAATATGTTTAATGGTTTATATGGATATTGCTCTGGATTTAATTTCATAGAGTAAGAACCATGATGCAATAACCATTTATTAATAATCCTCGAACCAGAAACAACTCCTACAGGTGAATTATAATTATATAGCCAATATATTTCTCCTTTTGAGTAAATAGACAACCAGTAAAAACTATCTGGCTCTAATTGCTGTTTTATATCTAACTTTATAAACATCTTTTTATTGGGATTAACCATTGATTCTCCACTTTTTAATTCAATTAGATTACTAAAATCCCAAATAGAACTAATTTTCCCAAATTTAAATTTAACTTTTGTTGCTGCCTTTTCTTTAGATTCTAATAGAACTTCGATAAAATCTAAATAATTTGACGATATTGGAAATACTTGTAATCTTTCAATATTTAAGTTAGAAACATTAACATATTTTTCTCTAACCTCATAAATAGTGCCTATTTCCCCTATATTAAAATTTAGCTTACTTTCGCTGCTTGCTATAATTTTCGCCTCTCTTGCAAAATCATTTATGTCTTCATTTTTTATATAAGGTATATAACAATCTTCTTTTATTAATAATTGCTGTAATTCTTTGATATATCTTCTATGTACTTCTTTTGGACAAATATCATATTTCCTACATAAATAAGCACCAACACCTGCTGCTTGTCCTATTATCGCACAAGTTGCCATAACACGTACTGTACCAAGAGCAACATGGGTTACACTTATATTCCTCCCAGCCATTAAAAGGTTTTTTACATTTTTTGAGTAAAGACACCTAAAAGGAATTGGATATACATATACTTGCTTTTTTTCAATTTCGATATTATCTCCTGAAAATGTTGGCTCTGGTGGTTCATTAATGGCCAGAATTCCACCCGGTGTATGTATATCCATAAAATACCCACCATATGCAATTCGATCATCAAAAAGTTTTGAACTTTTTACATCTTTTTCATTAAGTATATAATCACCTACTATTCTTCTAGATTCTCTTTTTCCTGGAACCATTCCAATCCAATCAATATTATAATCCTCTGCACCATGATTTCCATAGTTTTTAACATGATCCCAAACCCCGACCAAATGTTTTAGCAATTCATCTTTAATAATACTATTATCTTTTATAGTATTAAATGGAGGTGAACCAATCTCAATCCACCAATATCCTGATTGAATATTTTTATGATTCCTAAATTTTAACTTTTCCTCATTTGTATATTTCTCAGCCCAATTTGGTGGTATATATGGTACCTTAGTTTCAGTTTTTATAGAATGGAACAAAATGCTGCTTCCTTGGGTATAATCATCTGCTTTTTCAGGAGCTAATTCTTCATCAAACTCATCCCTTGATTCTCTGCCAAATCTATATTCCGCACCTGCCTTATACGCAACAGTACCATCCCCTGTACAATCTATAAATATTTTTGAATATACTAAAAGTTCTTTTTCACTTCCTATTTGAAAGCACCTAATAGCTTTTATTACTTTATTATCTTTTTCCATAATTATATCTGTCATATGCGTGTCTAAAAAAAGTTCGATATTCTTCTCATTTTTTACCGCATTGTATAATACCATATCCCATATAGAGGTAATAGTTCCATCCCAAAAACGCCTATGATTTCTAATACGATCCTCGCTTATAAGCTCCTCAATTATACCTGTCTCCCTAGCCCAAGGATTAAAACTGGCAGCGCCACTTATTGGTACCCTAATTTCACTACTTGAATTACCTCCTAAGACAGGTCTATTTTGAATAAGTGCTACTTTACAATTTAATCGTGCTGAACTAATAGCAGCACATATGCCTGCTAAACCACCTCCAACAATTGTGACATCATACACTTTTTCAAATTTTAGATTATTCAAACTTCCTCCATACATTAAATGTTAAATCTTAATAATTTTGTTAAATCACTAATTTTTATATTCTCAAAATTTTTTACTAGCTCTGCAATATTCATTATTTTTTCTTCTTTAATAAAAGATTTGCAGTTA
>CAZHOY010000006.1:0-1094 GCA_964534695.1 uncultured Actinomycetota bacterium
CCTTTAATTTAAAAATGGACCTGGACAAGGAACGGGTTTTTGTAGGTGAAAGAGAAGTAAACCTTACAAAAAAAGAATTTATGATACTGGAATACCTTTTGAGATCCAAGGGACAGCTTATAAGCCGCAATCAAATTCTTGAGCATGCCTGGGATAGAAATGTAGATATTTTTACTAATATTGTGGATACCCATATTAAGAATTTAAGAAAGAAATTAGGTAAATACGGCAGGATCATAAATACGGTTTATGGTTCAGGCTACAGAATTCTTGATGACAGCGAACAGATAAAAAAAAATTAAAATGGTGAGTTAATTGAGATTAACACTTAGAAGCAAAATATTACTGTGGTTTGTAATTATTATACTGATTTCAGTTATACTCTATGGATTCTTAATTTTTTTTGTCTATAGATTTAATTTAAGAGGCGAAAGATATATAATCGCCTTAAGCAAGCATCCGGGAGCATATAGTGTAATAATCGAAAGGCTAAAAGAACTAGACGGTTTTGAATCTTTTGGGCCGCCGCCCCTACTGACCATACTTCCTCCGGAATTATTTATGAGAATATTTTTTACCATAACCGGAGGTGTGCTGGCGATTATAATTATTTCGGTATCAGGAGGTTTTTTAGTTCTCAGAAGGATGCTGGGCCAGGTTGATTTTATAACCAGAAATGTAAAGGAAATTGATGAAAAAAGATTACATCTGAGGTTAAATCTTAAAGGTAAAGATGCTATTTCAAAAATGGGCAAGGTATTTGATAGCATGCTGGATAAGATTGAAAATTTTTTTAAAAATCAGAAGCAATTTATCCAGAATGCATCACATGAATTGAATACCCCTCTAACAGTGATAAAAACTAAAATTGATGTGTTAAAGCAGAAAAAAAATATTACTAAAAAGGATTACAAAAGTACCATAGAACTGATTGATAGTGAAATTATGAGGTTATCCAGGATTACTGAGGAATTACTAACATTATCGGAACTTGAGGAAAATAATAGTCAGAGAGAATTCGGTGAAGTTAATTTAAAATCAATTCTAAAAAGAATGCTTAAGATATTTGAAAGTCAAATTAATTCAAAAGATCT
>CAZHOY010000006.1:1104-16417 GCA_964534695.1 uncultured Actinomycetota bacterium
TATGGGGAAGTAAATTACAGATAGAGCAACTACTATTCAATCTTCTGGATAATGCCATAAAATACAGTATTCCCGGCAGGGAATTAAAAATAAACCTGAAAAATATTATTAACAGGAAATTAATAAATCTTAGTGTGGCAAATACAAGTGAGATAATAAAGAGAGAAGACTTGCCCCATATTTTTAACAGATTCTACAGGACATCTGCTGTAAATGACAGGAAAAGCTTCGGGCTGGGCTTATCTATAAGCAAAAAGATTGTGGAAAATCATAATGGCAACATAAAAGTAAATTACGATGAACGTAGGAAGGAAATAACGTTCAAGGTGTTTTTACCTCTTTATAAAAAGGAATAAAAAATTACAAGATATTCTAAATATTCATCTTATCTCCATTTTTTAATTATATAATAAGGACTAAAATTAAATTTTAGTAAAGGAATATATTTTGCAGCAGGTGGTGAAAAGTTCAGGCAATTAAATGTTTATGATTATTTCACGCAGTACAGACTTGATGGTTAATCTTGTTGTTTTTAAGTAAAACAATAAAAGTTTCTACCAAATCGGGGTCGAACTGGGTTCCCGAGCATCTATTTAGCTCTTTTACGGCTTCTTCTTTGCTAAGCTTTTCTATAAGGTCTATCACTGGTCATGGCGTCGTAAGCATCGATGATAGATATAATTCTTAATATAATGGATATCCTGCTATTTTTTAAACCTCTGGGGTAACCTCTACCGTCCCACCATTCATGGTGGGTTAAGATTCCTTCTGCTATAGTGGAAAGCTCTGGAGTAAGTTTTTGCAATACGGCAGCCTATTTCAGGATGTCTCTTCACTATTTTCCATTCTATGGCATTTAGTTTTCCAGGCTTAAAAATTATATTATCAGGTATGGATATTTTACCTATATCATGAAGTGTGGCAAGAAGTTTTAAATCATCAAGTTTATTATCAGTCAGATTAAGTTCCCTGCCCAGTATTAACGAATATTTTTTCATGCGCGTAACATGTTCTTCTGTCTCATAATCTCTTTCCAGTAAAGCTCTTTCCAGAGATGATACAATTGATCCATGAGAGCTCTTTTTTCCCAGCAGTTTGTGTTTATTCATATTACTATCTGCTTCTCTTATTATTTCATTTATATCCTGCGAGACATTATTTTTAGTTGAGGATCCTATGGAAATACTGAAGTTTATCTTATAGTCATCATTTTTTTTACAGGCTATTTTTAATCTTTTTATTATATTTAAAGTGGCTTTCATAGTAGTTGAGGGCAATATTGCGCCAAATGTATCTCCACTCACTCTGGCTATAATATCTTCTCTTCTAAAACATTCATTTAAAATTTTCGATAATCTGATCAGCGAATTGTCTCCTTCTTTATAACCATAATTTTCATTTATTTTTTTGAGCCCGTTGATATCTAACATAACGATGCTCAATAGAAGACATCTCCTTACGTCCAATCTTTTTAGTTCTTCCTCAAAAAATGCTCTATTAAAAAGCTGTGTGAGGTTGTCATGAAATGATAAATATTTTATTTTGTCTTCGTTCTTTTTTCTTCTTGTAATATCTCTTAACACTACTACTTTTTCCGATTTTTGTGCTTCTTGAATTGGTAAAATTAGAAATATTAATATCGAAAATTTTAGTTTTTATTTTATAAGATATACCGGATTGGTTACAGGTATTTGATTTTTCAATCAAACTGTTCAGTTCAGGCATGAATTTTTTAAGCGGTTTCCCATTAACTTTTATTGAGAGAACGTTCATAAGTTTTTTCATAAATCGATTTAAATCTAAAATATTGTTGTTGTCATCCAGTACCAGAACTCCATCACTCATACTGTCAATTACAATGCTGCGTGCTATAGGAACAATTTCTGAGATTTTGGATCTGGATAATACCGATATTAATAAAGTCATACCTATAACGATAGCTATAGGTATTTTCTCAAGATGGGGGAATATGTTAATTCTGGATATATCTACTGCAGCAATTAAAAAGATAGCTATATGAATTACTAGAAAAGTATAAAACTGCCACCTGTATGTATAGTATGATTTAATAAGTGTTCGAATGATTAAAGCAGTTATAAATAAGATTAATAAAAAGCTAAAGGCTATATTATATCAAGCCAGAAAAAAGGCCCGGCATTCTCACTTAAAGTTAAAATAGACCTATAGGTAACCAGGGAATAACTTTTAAACATCAGATGGTGATATTCATTGGTAAATGTAAGAAGAAATATAATGGAAGGTATGGTGCTGATAATAACAATGTTTCGTTTTGAAAGCCATTTTCCGTAGCCAATAAAGTAAATAAAAAAAATGAACCATGATACAATTACAATTTCACGACCCATATGTTGAATGTAGCTCATATAAATTTTAGTCTGAAGGTCAATAAATCCTAGTTCTAAAAGATTTCCCAAAATCCATAACAGGCAACCTGTTATAATTAAAGATGATGAAATTTTCTGATAGTTTTTTTTGAAAATTCCATAAAAATTTAATAAAAACAAAACTATTATAGTAAATATAATAATTTCGATTAAGGTAATGTTATATATATTATTATGCCAAAACATTATATTATAAAAAGATAATAAATTTAATAATAATATATTTTAATAATTTTAAGAAAAAACAATATTATAATATATTATTATAATTATTATACTAATTTATTATAAAGTTTTAAAAAAAGAAAGAAAAAAATAAAAAATTTTTAATTGATTTTATTCATTCTATAAGACTAATCCTGTATAATTTGTTTTATTAATAACACTAAAATCAGATATATATGAAAAATTATCAGAGGTTATTACTTTCTATAATTTCAGTATTGTTTTTATTTTTGAGTTTTAAAGAGCTTGGATTTTTCGCGTGGATATCATTAATACCTTTTTTAATTGTTATCTATAATTCAAATTTAAGGCAGGCCCTGTTTTTCAGTTTTATATGCGGAATTTCTTTTTTTGCCAGTGTTACATACTGGATGACCGAACTTCCTGTAAAGTATGCCTGGCTGTTAATAGCAATTCTTCTAAGTTTTATGTTTCTGGTATTTGGTATTGCATTGTATTTAATACTAAAAAAAATCCATAAGCCCTACATCAGAATATTCCTGGTACCGGCAGTTTGGATATTAATAGAATACCTAAGGTCACAGACCCTTCTGGCCTTTACTATAGGAATACTGGGCTATACCCAGCATAATTTCCTGCCGCTAATGCATATTGCCAGATTTACAGGTATTTATGGGGTTTCATTTATTATAATTTTATGTAACGCGGCTATTTTTGAAACTGTTATATTTTCCATAAAAAATAAAAAAGTCATATTTAAGTATTTAATTGTAAGCCTATCCATTTTATTAATTTTTATAACTTACGGTACCATAAGCGTGGGTAATAACTTAAACAGAGTGGTGAAGGAAAAGGGCTATAATGAAATTAAGCTGGCAGTTGTTCAGCCGAATGTGTTATTCGGGCAAAAATATTCCAGAAAAGGAATAGAGGTGATCCCGGAACCGTATAGTGACAGTACTTATTTTCAACCGGGTATCGATCTGGTCATATTTCCCGAAAGTATATTGTGGGGATCGATTGATGAGAACAAATCCTTTAAAGAATGGGCCCGGAATATTTTAGAACATGAATCCTTATGCATGTTAATAGGTCAATATACGCATGATGAAGAATACATCCGGTATTATAATTCGGCGTTACTTTATAATTCAAATATGGAAGTCATAGGAAGATACGATGAAATTCACCCTGTTCCTTTCATTCAGTATATACCATATCCCCGCATACTGGGGTTTCTTAAATTTATTGATTTTTCAGTAGTAAATCTTATCCCTGGAAGTGATTACAGCCCTTTGAACTACTCCTGTAAAGGTAAGCTGGGAGTGAATATCTGTTATGAATCAACAATTCCTTCCATTGCAAGAAAGATAAGGAACAGCGGAGCAGAAGCAATTGTTGTACTATCTGATGGTTCAAGCCTTAATGACAGCATAGCAACGTGGCATCATTTAATCTTTTCAAAAGTTAGGGCAATTGAAAATGGATGCTATGTTGTTCACTGTGCCAATACTGGAATATCCTCAATAATATCTCCTGACGGAATGCTGGTGGCCAGATCCGATTTACTGGAAAGGGAAGTTTTATACGGCAGTATTTATATGATTCCCCAAAAAACTTTTTATTCCAGATTTGGAAATCTGCTGTTATTTATTTACATGGGAGTGATTTTTTCCATAACAGTTATTTATTTAATTCTGGGAAAGATTAAGAGAATCAAGAAATAATCATCATTCGCAATATTAAGGCTTCGGAAAAATGTTTTTTTGTCATTTGCATAATATTTAATTATAATGTATAATATGCAAATTAATTTATTGGAAGGTTTTATTTATGAAAGGGAAAATTAAAGCAGGAATTATAGGAGGCTCGGGATTTACAGGAATAGAGCTGATAAAAATACTGGGCGGTCATAAATACGTTGAAATTGTTTTTGCAACATCCAGAACCTATAAAGATTTAGAGGTAAGCGAAGTATTTCCCTCATACCAGGACAGGAGAAATAAAAAGCTTTCCTTTATTGAAAAACCTATAAAAAAAGATTTGAAAAAAATTGATATCATGTTTTTATGTCTTCCGCCTTTAAAATCTATGGAATTCTTAAAAAGCGTTTCAGGAGAACATAAATTCAGGATAATAGATCTGGGCTCTGATTTCAGGTTAAAAAATCCTGATGATTTTAAATACTGGTACGGAACGGAACATATTTTGAAAAATAAACTTTCGGGATTTGTTTACGGGCTTACTGAAATAAATAAGCAAAAGATAAAGAGAAGCAGACATATTGCCAATCCGGGCTGTTATCCTGTTTCGATTTTACTAGGGCTTGCCCCCATTCTAAAAAACAATGTCACAGTTGGAGAAATTTATATCGATTCAAAATCGGGAGTCAGCGGTGCCGGCAGAAAATTAAAGCAAGAATATCTTTTTAGCAGCCTTGATAATAATTTTTACGCTTATTCAGCTAACGGGCACAGGCATACCGGAGAGATAGAACAGGAAATTGAAAATATGGGGAAAAAGAAAATAAAAGTGAGCTTTACACCGCATCTTATGCCCCTAAACAGGGGAATTTTCACATCTATTTACTGCAGGATGGGTAAATTATCTGGAGAAGATATGGTAGAAGATAAGATTTGTAAAATGTATAAAAATTTTTATAAAGAGATGCCGTTTGTGAAATTCACGGGCAATAAAATTCCAAAGCTCCAGGACGTGGTGGGGACCAATATATGTATGATAGGTATAGGCCTGGACAGCAGAACTGATACATTGAAAATTTTTAGCGTTATCGATAATCTTTTAAAAGGTGCCGCGGGGCAGGCAGTACAGAATATGAATATAATGATGGGCCTTGACGAAAAAGAAGGACTTCAGTTTAACGGAATTTTTTAAAGCATAAAAAGAATTTTAATGCGAGCATGAACCATAAAGAAAAAAATAATGATTTTGAAATTATAAGCGGCGGGACTATTACCAGTGTACCCGGATTTTACGCTGCTGCCTGTCACTGCGGCATAAAGAAATCAGGTAAACCGGATATCTGTGTTATATATACGCCTCATGAAAGTGTTTGCAGCGGAGTTTTTACTACCAATAAATTTATGGCATCGCCGGTGGTCATAGCCAAAAAACAGCTCGAAAAAACCAGAAACATTAAAGCCATTATAGTAAATAGTGGCATTGCTAATGCCTGTACTGGCAGGATGGGGTACGCGAATGCAATAAAGACTATTAAGGTAGCAGCTCAACACCTGGGTGTTAATGATAATAATATAATTGTTTCATCGACAGGAGTGATAGGGGAGCAGCTGCCAATGGAAAAAATTGAAAAGGGCATTAAGCAATGTGCATCCGGCTTGAGCCGTAATGGGGGCCACAGTGTCGCTGAAGCCATATTGACTACTGATCTTAAAACAAAGGAAATAGCAGTAAAAATTAAAGCTGAAGATGGTAAACATATTATAATTGCAGGAGTGGCCAAAGGTTCAGGAATGATAGCGCCAAATATGGCTACATTGTTATCATTTGTAACCACAAATGTAAAAATACCGAAGAAATTACTGGATGAGATATTAGAAAATGAAACAGCCTGCAGCTTTAATAGTATTACTATTGATGGATGTCAGAGTACCAATGATATGTTATTAGTTATATCAAATTCTGAGAGTGACGTTGAAATAAATAATAAAAATAGCAAATATTATAATAAATTTAAGAATGCACTGTCATATATATTTGAATATTTGGCAAGGCAGATAGTTCTGGATGGTGAGGGAGCCACTAAATTAATTGAAATTAATGTTATAAATGCGAAAAACAAAGCTGATGCCAAAAAATTTGCTTTTAAAGTTGCCAATTCAAATTTATTTAAAACTGCTATGTTCGGAGGAGATCTGAATTGGGGCAGGATAAATGCAGCGCTGGGTTCGGTCAACAGCAGTTTCAATCCTGAAAGAGTTGATATATATCTTTCCCATGTGTTGATTGTAAAAGATGGCATAAAAGCTAGTTTTAACAGGGCAGTCGCTGGAAAGCTTATGAAGGAAAGAGAAATAAAATTTATCATAGATCTAAATTATGGAAAAGAAAAATTTAAGGTATTAACCGCTGATTTATCTTTTGATTATATAAAAATTAATGCACTTTACAGGACATAATTATTGAATTTATTAAGCTATAAGGAGAAATGATAGGAGAAAATGGAGGCAGAAGAATCATATATGAATAAAGTAGAAGTACTGCTGGAGTCTTTGCCATATATAAAGGAATATTCAGGCCGGATAGTGGTAGTAAAGATTGGTGGAAGCATGATGGAGGATGAAGAGATTATACAGAGTGTCCTGAAAGATTTGATTC
The DNA here is from genome assembly GCA_964534695.1 of uncultured Actinomycetota bacterium. GTDB lineage: Bacteria > Actinomycetota > Humimicrobiia > Humimicrobiales > Humimicrobiaceae > CAZBSE01. The sequence goes on from CAZHOY010000006.1 coordinate 8,055, forward strand.
TGATGAAATATGTGGGGATAAAGGTAGTCCTGATACACGGCGGAGGAAAACAGATTAATCAGCTTGCGGAAGAAAAGGGTATAAAACCGGAGTTTGTGGATGGGCTGAGAGTTACAGATAAACATTCAATTGAGATTGTGAAGACGGTACTTATCGGGGATATAAATAAAAAGATAGTGTCTTTGCTAAATAAGCACGGCAGTGTGGCAATTGGCATTTCCGGTAATGACTCCGGTTTTATAAAATGCCATAAAAAAGAATATAAAAAGAATGGAAAAGTAGTAGATCTGGGATTTGTAGGAGATATCGAAAGCATTGATAGCAAGTTTTTAAGTAAGATTTTGGACAGCAATTATATACCTGTTATCGCCACGCTGGGAGTAGATGAGAAGGGTAATATATATAATATAAATGCCGACACTTGTGCAGCAGAAATTGCCATTTCACTTAATGCCAAGAAGATGATATTAATTACAGATGTGGACGGGATTATAGAAGAGAATGAAAACGGTAATAAACTAATATCAAAATTAACCGCAGACCGGTGTCTTAAGATGATTGAATCGGGTAATATAAGCTCCGGTATGATCCCCAAGGTAAAGGCATGCATTGAAGCATTGAAATCAGGAGCGGAAAGGGCCCATATATTAAATGGTACCAAAAAGCATTCAATACTTGTGGAGATATTCACTGATAAAGGCATTGGAACTATGATAACAGGCGAGGTGAAATAATGAACAGGGATAAAAATATTGACATATATAACGACGGAAATAAATATTTAATGCCCAGCTACAGCAGATTACCGGTGGTGTTTGCAAAGGGGAAAATGCAGTACTTATGGGATATTGAGGGTAACAAATATCTTGATTTTATAGCTGGATATGGATGCCTGAATGTGGGTCACAGCAATAAGTTTGTTATAAGTGCATTAAAAAAACAGATTGGAGAGATTATACAGAGCTCAAATGTTTATTATAACCAGCCGCAGGTAAAACTGGCAGAAAAGCTATGTGAGATTACTGAATTCGGAGAAAGAGTATTTTTTACCAACAGTGGGAGCGAATCCATAGAAGGAGCTATAAAACTTGCCAGGAAATATTCTGCGGATAATTATAATGATACCAGATATGAGATAATTACTTTTAAAAGAGCCTTTCATGGAAGGACACTGGGGGCGCTTTCAGCTACTGCACAACCGGAAAAGCAGAAGTTTTTCAGGCCTTTGCTGAAGGGCTTTAAATATGCCGAATTTAATGATATTAATTCGGTTAGTAATTTGGTAAATGAAAATACATGTGCCATTATGCTTGAGCCTGTACAGGGAGAGGGTGGTGTGTATCCGGCGGAAATAAAGTTTTTGGAAAACTTAAGAGATATATGCAATGAAAAAAATATACTTATGATTTTTGATGAGGTACAGACCGGTTTTGGAAGAACGGGAAGTATGTTTGCCTATAAGAATTATAATATATATCCAGATATTCTGGCAATTGCCAAGAGCCTTGGAGGAGGCATGCCCATAGGAGCCATTATTTCAACCGAGAAGATTAGTTTTAGTTTGGGTCCAGGTACACATGGATCGACCTTTGGAGGTAATGCTGCTGCCTGTGCAGCAGGGCTGGCAGTAATTGATTACATTGTTAATAACAGACTGGCTGAAAGATCTAAAAACATGGGTCAGTACTTCATAAAAAAACTGTTAAAAATAAAGAAGAAATATAGGATAGTAAAGGAAATAAGAGGAATGGGCCTTATGATTGGAATGGAATTCGTGAGTCCAATTGCAGAAAAAATGATTCAAAGGGCTCTGGATGATAAAATAGTTATTAATAAAGTATCCAGTTATACTTTAAGGTTTCTGCCGACACTGGTTATAACCAGATCAAACATAGACAGGCTAGTAAAATGGCTTGATATCAATATTAAGGAGTTACAAAATGGATAAAAAAAAGAAAAAAGATTTTTTAACCTTAAAAGATTATTCAAAAGAAGAAATTGAATACATATTAAATCTGTCAGGTAAAATAAAAAGAGATAAAAGTAAATACAGTAAAGTGCTGGAGGGCAAAAATATAGCAATGCTGTTTGATAAGCATTCTACCAGAACCAGAATATCATTTGAAGTGGGAATTAATTGGTTAGGGGGAAATCTTATATATCTGGATTCTAAAAATTTACATTTAAGCAGGGGAGAAACTTACAGAGATACTGCAATGATGTTCTCCAGGTTCCTGGATGGAGTGATTATAAGGACATTTAAACAGGAAACCGTGGAAGATTTTGCAAAATATGGGACTATTCCGGTAATAAACGGACTTACAGATGTTTACCATCCCTGCCAGATACTGGCTGATTTATTAACTATTAAGGAATTAGGAATGCTGGACAGAAAGTTAAAATTCACCTATATAGGGGACAGCAATAATGTAGCAAACAGCTTGATTATCGGATTTTCAAAAATGGGTATTGATATAACCATAGGATGTCCTGAGAAATACTCACCGGAAAAGGAAATACTTGAATATGCAGGAAGTCAGAAAGAAGGAAGCAAGATTAATCTGGTATTTGAACCGGCCGGGGCAGTAAAAGATGCAGATATTATATATACTGATGCCTGGATAAGCATGGGCGACGAAGCAGATGATCAAAAGATAATGGAGCTGGAAAATTACCAGGTAAATTCTGAATTATTAAAATATGCAAAAAGAGCGGTAAAAATAATGCATTGTCTGCCGGCTCATCGGGATCAGGAAATAACATCGGAGGTTCTTGACAGTGAAAGTGAAACTATTCTTCAACAGGCAGAAAATCGCTTATATGCCCAGATGGGGTTACTGGCATACTTGTATAATGTATGAAAATTTATTGAAAATATATTAACGGAATAAATATTAAAAGGGAAATAATAAAATGAGAAGAACCGAAAGGCTCAGGGTAATAAAAGAAATAGTCGGCAGTAAGAAAATTTCTTCACAGGATGATTTGTTAAAAGAGCTAAAAATAAGGGGATATCATGTTACCCAGTCAACTGTTTCCAGAGACATAAACCAGCTGGGGATTATAAAAGCAAGAAATTACAAGCAGGAGGAATATTATTCTATTGAAAACAGGGCCCTAAACGGTAAGGCGATTAATCCTGAAAAATTTATTTCAAAATTTACAGAAAGTGTTGTATCAGTTAAAAAATCAGGAAATATAATTGTAGTTAGGACTTTTCCGGGTGAAGCTCAGGGAACGGCGGCAGTAATAGATGGAATGAATTTTGTAGAGATACTGGGAACTGTTGCCGGTGATGATACTATTATTTGTATTACAGATAATGATAGCAATGCACAGAAGATAATGAAAGTGATGAAGAATCAATTATAGTCAAGAGTTCTTATGGTGTTCGGATAATGACTGATTTGAATAAATTGGAAATAAAAAACAGGCGGGGAGAAAAAAATGAGTGAAAAAGTAGTACTAGCATATTCCGGGGGACTCGATACCTCGGTTTCCATAAACTGGATAAAACAAAAATATAACATGGATGTAATTGCCGTTCTGGTGGACTGCGGACAACCCGATGATTTAAAAGAGGCCGGTAAGAAAGCGCTGGAAATAGGGGCTACCAAATCATTGATAATTGATGCAAAAGATGAATTCATAAAGAATTTTATTTTTCCGGCCATAAAGGCAAACCTGAAGTATGAAAAAAAATATCCTCTTGCAACAGCACTGGCCAGACCGCTTATAGTTAAAAAATTAGTAGAAACAGCCAGAAAAGAAGGTGCCAAATCAATAGCGCACGGCTGTACCGCCAAGGGTAACGACCAGGTAAGATTTGATATAGGAATAAGAAGCCTGGCACCGGATTTAAATATAATTGCTCCTTTGAGAGAATGGAACATATCAAGAGAGGAAGCAATTAAATATGCAAAAAAATATAATATAAAAGTAGGTGTAACTAATAAAAGTCCATATAGTATTGATGAAAATCTATGGGGCAGGAGTATTGAATGCGGTATTCTTGAAGATCCCTGGATTGAGCCGCCGGAAGAGATTTTCAAGTGGACCAGGATAACGAAATCTGGTAATGATTTTGAATATTTAGAACTGAAATTTGATAATGGAATACCTGTATCCCTGAATGGAAAAAAAATTCCGCCTCTTGAAATCATAAGAAATTTAAATGAGGCAGCAGGTTCTTACGGCATTGGCAGAATCGATATGGTGGAAAACAGGCTGATAGGAATAAAATCCAGGGAAATCTACGAATCACCAGCAGCAGAAATATTAATTGAATCTCACAGACAGCTGGAATCACTGGTGCTGGATAGAGCACTTATTCATTATAAATATCTTATTGAAGATAAGATGTCGGAGGCAGTTTATTATGGATTATGGTTTACTCCGCTGAGAGAATGCCTGTATGCATTTATCGACTGGAGCCAGAAATTTACGAGCGGTTCATTAAAAATCAAATTGGAGCAAAAGAGCTTTAAGGTTGTGGGAAGGAAATCCAGATATTCATTATATGATCTGGATCTTGCAACTTATAACAGGGGCGATAAATTTGATCCCCGGTATTCCGAAAGTTTTATTAAATTATGGGGATATCCATATGAGTTATTAGGAAGAAAAGGAAGAATTAATGGAAAATAAGATTTGGAAAGGCAGGATAACAAAAAATACGGATAAAGAGGCTGATAAATTCACCAGTTCCGTAGAGATAGACAAGAATCTTTACCTTTATGACCTCATGGGAACAGCAGCACATGCAGCAGGACTAAAAAAAATAGGAATTCTATCCGGCAGGCAGCTTGAAAAAATATTTTATGGACTGGAGGAAATCAGAAGTAATATTGAGAAAAACCATATTAATGTACATCAATACGAGGATATCCACAGCTTGATCGAGAATGAACTGGGAAAAGTAATAGGAGATATAAGCATGAAAGTTCATACCGGAAGAAGCAGAAATGATCAGATTGTCCTTGATGAAAAATTGTTTATTAAAGATGCGGTTATAAATATATTAAGCGGAATTCTTAAAATTCAAAAAACTGTCTTGAACATTGCAGAAAGTAAAATTAATATTATTATACCGGCATACACTCATATGCAAAAAGCTCAACCTGTTCTTCTGGCGCATTATTTGATGGCGTATTTTACAAAATTTGACAGGGATATATCTGCTTTTTTCCTGGATTTTGAAAAATGCGACTATCTTCCGCTGGGAGCTGCGGCCTGCACGGGAAGCGGTTTCTCACTGGACAGAAATCTATTAAAAAAATTACTTAAATTTAAAAATCTTGATTCAAACAGTATGGATATAGTTGGAAACAGGGATTTCGTATTGGATTTCATATATTCCTGCACCGGATTAATGCTGCATTTGAGCGGATTCAGTGAGGATCTTATTATTTACAACAGCTCTGAGTTCTCATTTATTGAAATAGATGAAGATTTTTGTACAGGGAGCAGCATAATGCCGCAGAAAAAGAATCCCGATATTCTGGAACTGGTGAGGGGAAAATATTCTCTGGTTATGGGAAATCTTATACAATTATTGACCCTGCTTAAGGGTCTGCCTTCTACTTATAATAGAGATTTGCAGGAAGATAAAAAAATATTATTCAGCGCTTATATAGAAACTATTTCAAGCATTGAGATATTTAATAAGCTGCTTGGGAAAATAAAATTTAATAATGATAAAATAGATAAATCTTTAAAGGATGGATTTTTAGAGGCTACGGATATAGCAGACTACCTGGTAAAAAAAGGAGAAAGTTTTAGAAAATCACATAATATTGTAGGAAAGATTATCAGGTTTTGTATTGATAAAAAAATAGCATTTCAGGATTTAAAGCTGAGGGAATTAAAGAAATATTCATCTTATTTTGAGGATGATATTTACAGCAAGGTTGATATAAAGTCCTGTATATCCAACAAAAAAGTAGATTGCGGTACGGAAATAAATCAGGTAAATCTGAATATTGCAGCTGGAAATAAAGGAATAGGAGGTTATGAAAATAAACTTAAGGACTTGATTAAAAGAATTCCTAGATTTGAGGAAATTGTCGAATATAAGAATGGCTAGTACTTTATTTATAATTTAAAAAATGAATTATATGACAGGTAAATTAGAGCTAACAGCACCGGTAGGAGGATGGAAACAACTGGTAGCAGCGGTCAATGCTGGTGCTGATTCTGTTTATATGGGGTATGAAAAATTTAGCGCCAGGGCGTATGCCGAAAATTTTGATACAAAACAATTAAAAAAAGCCATAGGTTTTGCCCGTAGCAGAGGGGTTAAGGTATACCTGACTTTAAATACGCTGATAAAGGATGGTGAAATAGGGGAAGTTATAAAATTCTTGAATGAATATAATAATGTGTGCTTTGATGGAATTATAATACAGGATTATGGCATATATAAATTATTAAGAGATTTATTTAAGGCCATTCCTATTCACGCCAGTACACAACTGAACATCCATAATATTTATTCTTTAAAATTTTTAAGGGAACTTGGTTCTAAAAGGGTTATTCTGGCAAGAGAGATGACACTTAATGAAATAAAAGATTTATGTGCAGAGAGTTTATTGGAAATAGAAGTGTTCGGCCATGGTTCTCAGTGCTATTCATATTCGGGGAGTTGTTATTTTAGTTCTTTTATAGGAGGTAGAAGCGGCAACAGGGGAAAATGCACCCAGCCATGCAGAATGAAGTATAAGCTTTTAGAAAAAGAAGGCGGAAGGTTTAATTATATTTCTACCGATGGTAATTATTTATTGAGCAAAAGTGATCTCTGCATCCTGGATATGATACCAGAATTTATAACTGCAGGAGTTAATGCGCTTAAAGTAGAAGGGAGAATGAAATCACCTGAATATGTAGGGATAGTCACCAAAATTTATAGAAAATATATAGACCTGTATTACAGACAGCCTTTAAATTATGAAGTTGATGAGCACGATTTTTACAAGATTTCGCAGATTTTTTCAAGGGAAATGGGGACCGGATATTTAAAACATAAGTATCCGAAAAAAATAATATCACTAAAAAAATCAGGAAGTATAGGGAATTTTTTAGGCAGGATTTACAGGGTTGGCTATGAAAGAAATGGTTACGGAAAAAATAATAAAATAAAATCAGTTCTGGTAAAAAGCAAATGGGAGATAAGCGAAGGCGATGTAATTGAAATCTGGACTAAAAAAGGAAGCAGCAGGATAAATATTAAAAATTTTGAATTAATAACTAAACAAGGTGGCAAGTATAAATATAAGATCATCATAAATAATATAACGGGCATATCGGAAAAAGACAGAGTATTTAAATATTTTGATAAGAAACTGGATGAGGAAGCTAAATTATTGTTTGGATCTAATTTTAATCATCATAAAATACAAAATCATGGAAGTGGGGAAATTAGTGATAATAAGGTTAAAGCTAGTGAGATTAAAGAATATTTAAATAAATATCTGTACAATAATATTATTAAGGAAAGATCAGGTCAAAAATTAACCATATCGGCTTATGCATATGATCACAAGCAAATCGAATCTGCTGCCAAACAAGGTGCCAACCATATTATTTACAGCAATTTTAATGAACTATTAGGTGATGTGGATAAGGTGAGCAAAAGAGCCGTAATATTAAAGAAATTTACTGATTGTGAAAAAATAAAGATATATATAGATACTCCTTCAATTTTATATGACGGCTGTTTTGACCTGCTGAAGAGTAATGTTTTAAAATTCCTTAATCTTAACTTAAATAATTTTAAGGTCTCAAACCCGGGCCTGTTAGAGCTTTTAAGTGAATTAGGACGGAAAGAAAGATTTGATATTAATATATATTTAAGCTTTAATTTTAATTTATTTAACAGCCTGTCAGTAATATTTTTTAAAGATCAATTGACTAAAAATCTTATTTTAAAAGGAATAGAATTTTCTCCGGAAATGAATCTGGGCGAAATATCAAAAGTGATAGCGAATGTTAAGAGTTTGTTCAGAAATAAATTGGAATTTACCATATTTGGCCACGGGTATTTTCCAGTAATGAATTCAAGATATAAGATTAAATTCATAACAGGAAAAAACTCTGGTAATTACTATATAGAGGATATCAAAGGCTACAGATTTCCGGTGGGCTCTGATTATAACGAAAACATGATAATTTTCAATTCAAAAATTATATGCACACTATTTGAACTTGATAATATATCCGGAAGTGGTATTAATGATATTATAATAAACAGTAAATTCTTGGGAGAAAAGGATTTTTTTAAAATAATAAAAAGTTACAGCAATGCGGCCGATATATTATTTAATAAAGGTGTTACCAGATATAAGAATTTTACCGGCTGTCTAAAG
>CAZHOY010000007.1:0-16352 GCA_964534695.1 uncultured Actinomycetota bacterium
TTAGTATTTTTATATCCAGATACTTTTATTTCATAATTCCGTTTGTGCTGGCTTATGGTGTTTTTCTGGCCCTATCTTCTTATAATCTAAAAAGAATTGAAAAAAAAGCCAATTTGGAGATATTGAATCAGGCAAAGAATGTTTTAAAAGAATCCCCGGATATCAATTATGTAGAACTGGTTGACAGGATTAATATCCCCTGGAAAAAGATTATAAAAACCTGTTCTTTTTTCCCGTATATATCTCAGGAATCGGATTTATGGGTTAGCAGAACAAATCTTGCACAGGTAAGAGATATTATTATGCATAATGGGAAAAAAATAAAATTGATCCTGGAGAGAAACGGAATTAACAAATTCAGCAAAAAATCAACCGAACCGAGAAATTTATATACGGAATATATTCACAGAATTACCGGAAGAAAAGATTAGAAACGCCGTTAAAACAGGTTAATTAAAGGCTCTATTATTTTCAGCAAAATCCAGAAAAATATATTGGAACTGCCGCCAATACTGGAAATTCTCTTATAACCCTCTACCAATTCAATATTATATTTTGAAAAGAAGTTGGTAAATAGGTACCCCATATCAGTCGTTAGCCACAGCACTATTGGAATTATGATTACGGCAGCAATAAAACTTCTGAACATGTCGCCTCTTGAAGGGGTTATTACCCACAGCAGTATAAATGGAATCATTATAAGGTCGGCATTGGGAAGCACGGTATTGCCGGGAAGAATGGTGGAGATATAGACAGTCAGGGGGATTATTATAACCGATAAAACAATTATAGAGGGCTGGCCCACCAGGATTATGGGATCAAGGCCGATATATAATTCTCTTTTTGTAATCCTGCGGGCTATAAATCTTTTTATTCCACCTATGGTGGGGACCAGGCCTTTTAGAATAAGATTTACCGACCTGGGCAGAAGTATCATGATAATGGACAGAACCAGACCGCTTGACAGTGCATATAGAATATTCGTGCCCAGGTTTAAATAAAAGTTTTTGTACCTTGTAATTACACCGATTATAAATCCTAAAATAAAACCCATTATGATGGGTTCTGAAACAACTCCCAGCTTATACTGAATTTCTTCATAAAAGATATGAACTCTTCTGACCAGTGGGATCCTGTTAATAATAATATTAACAAGATGTGAAATGGGAGCCCAGCAGATAATCTGAGCCTGGGGGGTGGAAATACCCTTGAGGCCAAAATAGCTCTCGATATGGGCTGCATATATATCTGACAGAACGAAAGTTATAGCGGCAATTATGGTTGCAATCAGTATTCCGATCCATTTTACCTCAGTAATTGCAAAAATGATCGAGCCTATCATAAGGAAGCTCCAGTAGTTCCAGAAATCTATGTTTACCGTTCTTGTAAATCTAAAAAGAAGCATGATAAGATTTAGAATGAAGACGGCTATTATTATATGGAGAATTACAGGGGAATTTAAAATAACAGTTTTGGAGACGAGCCAGCCTGTATCAATAATTTCAAATTCCTTTGAAGAATTTATAAGAATGGTGCTGGTAATAGGTTCAAAGAAATTTATAAAAAGGGTAAGCAGGATTGAGAGGCCGATCAGGCCGGTGAATATGAATGCGCAATTTTTTAGGTTCTTAAGGGGTTTTCTATCGGTAATCAGGCTGATTATCAACAGTATGGACGGGATTATTATTACGGGTCCCAGTTCTATTATATATTCAATGACTCTGTATGTAGTTGACATAAAATAAAATTTTTAAATTTTTAATGATGTTATATTATACTTACTATTTGATATAAAATGAAGGAAACTATCATGAATGAATCCAGTGACGGCCCGCCCCCGGAAATAGCAGGATATATTGACAGGGGCAAAAAAAATTTTAAAAGAATGTATGACCAGATGTTTAAACAGCTGTCGGCCATGGATATGGCTAAAATTTTAAGTTATACAAAATCCAGGCTTATAGATGATGATAAGATTGGGCTGCAGTTTTTTGAAAATGAAGTTATAGTAGATCCGGCCGGAAATAAGGTCTTCCGCCTTATAAATAAAGAAGCAGGTGGAAAGCAGGTTCTGGATACATATACATCGTCTATTATTTTACATTATTTGATTAATGCAGATGGTACCCCCATTGGCGGTAAATGGATATCTTACAGGGAACTGCCGGGCGGATTTTTTTACTGGCAGACAGTTCCTAAAGTACTGGAGCCTCTGATAAAAAAATTTGGGGGCAGCAGCAGCGGATTTTTTAAAAAAGCATCCGGGATTGGCGGTAAAAAATATCCCGGATTTAAATTCGGCTCAATTATTTATCCCTTTAAAATGTTTCCTGTTCTTATGGTTCTGGATGAGAAAAGTGAAGAATTCGAGGCGAATATAAGAATACTTTTTGATATCAGCGCTCCCCATTATTTAAAAACTGACGTAATAAAATCAGTTATAATCCATATAGTAAAAAGGCTCTGCAGCTAAAACAGCCGGTTTTATATCCTGCAGCTGTGTAACACTGGATATAAGTTAAAAGCCGGTGTCAAAATAAATTATCCTTTTGCTTTGACATTACCATATTTTGTTATATAATATTAAGAAAATGTTCACTAGCTGCACAAATGTTCAATTTATGTGAGAGAATTATGGAAAGGACAGAAATTAATAAATTAATATTAAAGGTAGTAAGGTTTTATTATATTGAGGGACTGAACCAGCAAAAAATTGCAGATAGACTGGATATTTCAAGATCAAAGGTTTCCAGATATCTGGACAAAGCCAGAAAAAATAAAATTGTAGAGATAAAGGTAAATACACCAGGGGAAGATTACCTGGAGCTGGAATACAGGTTAGAAAAGAAATTCAAAATAAAACAATGTTATATAGTTCCCTCTTTTAAAAATAGAGAAGAAGTGCTCAGGATGATGGCAGATCCCCTTAATGGTCTGCTTGGAAGGGTGCTGGCTGAGAGGAGTTATCTGGGAATAGGCTGGGGAAGTTCGTTAAAAACCATAGCAGGTTATATTAATGTCAGCGGTAAGCCTGATATTAAAGTGGTACCCATAATCGGAGGTCTTGGGAAAACAGGCACGGGGGTGCACACTAATTCTGTGGCTAAAGACATTGCAGACAGGATAGGCGGCATCAGTTATATGATATATTCGCCTGCTGTTCTGGACAGCAGGGAGGTAAGAGAAATGGTGGAAAATGACAGCAATACCAGGGAAATAATCCAGCTGTCTAGAAAAATTGACACTGCCATGATAGGCTTGAGTGATATAGGCCCCCACTCTACCTTAATTAAAACAGGCAGTTTCAGCTTGAAGGAATTCAAATATCTGACCAGCCTGGGTGTGGTGGGAGATGTTAATCTTATTTTCATAAATGAGAAAGGCGAACATGTTCCCAATAACATAGATGAGAGAATCGTAAGAATTTCACCCCAGAGACTTAAGAAAGTTAAAAATGTTATTGGAGTTGCTTTTGGCAGGAGAAAATTGAAGGTCATTATAGGCGCCTTAAAGGGTGGACTTATAAATATTCTGTTTACTGATGAAGATACGGCAAAAGATGTGATAGAGTTAGGATAAATTATGAAAAAGGGTTTGAAACGTAAAAGCATTTATACGGATATCGACGGCTATAAAATAGAGGACAGGTTTAACCAGCTGGACGGCAAGAAAAAGGTGGAGATGCTGGAGAAGATGTACCAGATAAGGCATTTTGAGAATGAAACAGAGCAGTTCATTATAAGGGGAATGATTCACGGTACCTGCCATCTTTATACTGGTGAGGAGGCCACAGCTGTAGGCGCAATTTTTGCCCTGGACAGCAAGGATTATATTACTTCAACCCACAGGGGGCACGGGCATTGTATTGCAAAAGGAGCGGATCTTAATATTATGATGGCAGAACTTTTAGGCAGGGAGACAGGATATTGTAAGGGCAAAGGCGGGTCCATGCATATTGCCGATGTCAGTTCGGGAAATCTGGGAGCAAACGGAATAGTAGGCGGAAGTATTGGAATTGCCACGGGAGCTGCGCTTACCTGCAAGATGAAGAAAAACGGAAAAATTACGGTGTGTTTTTTTGGGGATGGTGCTGCTAACAGGGGCATATTTCATAGCTCTATTAATATGGCTTCCATATGGGATCTGCCTGTGATTTATCTATGTGAAAATAATGTCTACGGGATGTCAACACCGGTAAAGGAAGCGTTTAATATAGAAAGGATATCGGACAGGAAAACCGCTTATGGAATAGAGGGGCTCACTATTGACGGCAATAATCTGGTTGAAGTATTTAATACGGTTTCACATTTTGCAGGCAGATGCAGGACCGGCAGGGGACCGGTTTTAATTGAGAGCCTGACTTACAGGTGGAAGGGCCATTCCAAGAGTGATGCACAGGTTTATAGAAAAAAGGAAGAAGTACAGGAGTGGATGGAAAAGGACCCCATAAAAAGATACAGGCAAATTTTAATGGAACAGGGAATACTGTCTGAAGACGAAGACAGAAATCTGGAAAAGGAAGCAGTATCTCAGATTAAGAAAGCTGCCGAGTTTGCCAGTAAGAGCCCTTTTCCGGATCCTTCAGAGGTTGAAGAGGATGTTTATGCCTAAAGGAGCGGTTATTAATTTTTATAATTTACAGGAGCAATTTATATGAGGAGAGAATTAACCTATCTTGAAGCAATAAGAGAGGCAATCCAGCAGAAAATGAGAGAGGATGAAAATATATACCTTATAGGAGAAGATATAGCGGAATATGGCGGAGCATTCGGGGTTACTGTGGGAGTGCTAGAAGAATTCGGCAGGGAGAGAGTAAGAAATGCTCCTATTTCAGAAGCGGCTATAGTAGGTGTTGCTGCCGGAAGTGCGGTTACTGGTATGAGGCCTATAGCAGAGATAATGTTTTCGGATTTTATAACCATAGCCATGGATCAGATTGCCAACCAAGCTGCCAAAATAAGGTATATGTTTGGGGGGAAAGCCAGTGTACCGATGGTAATCAGAACAGCAGGAGGCGGTGGAACCGGGGCGGCTGCGCAGCACTCTCAGAGCCTGGAATCGCTTGTATCCCACATCCCGGGCCTGAAAGTAGTTATGCCTTCCTGTCCCTATGATGCAAAGGGACTTCTTATTTCATCAATAAATGATGATAATCCGGTAATTTTTATAGAGCATAAGCTTCTTTATAACAATAAAAAATGCATCCAGAATGTTCCGCTCCAGATGTATGAAGTACCGCTGGGGAAGGGAGATATTAAAAGGGAAGGCAGCGATATAAGTGTGGTTGCTACTTCTTATATGGTCCAGAAATCACTGGAGGCAGCAGAGAAACTTTCCAAGGAAAGTGGTATTGAATGTGAGATAATAGATATAAGGACACTCAGGCCTCTTGATATTGATATTATACTGGATTCAATTAAAAAAACGGGCAGGCTCCTGTGTGTGGAAGAGGCGCCTTTATTTGGAGGTTTTATGGGTGAAGTTTCGGCACAGGTATCCGAGAAAGGATTTAACTGGCTGGATGCTCCCGTGACCAGAGTTGCCGGTAGGAACTGTCCTGTTCCCTATAGCCTGGTACTGGAACAGGAAATGATACCCGGTGTTGAGAGGATTGAAGAAGGTATTTTAAATATTTTAAATAGAACCTAGTATTTTATTGAATTTCAATATGCTATTATAGGCATTAACAAAAGTTTGTTTTTCATTATCAAGGGAGATTAAGCAATGCATGAAGTTATTATGCCCAAGCTGGGGCTTACCATGGAATCTGGCAGAATAGAAAAATGGCACAAAAAAGAAGGGGACAGAGTAGAAGTAGGTGAAGTACTTTTTGAAGTTATGACTGATAAGGTAACCATTGAAGTGGAATCATATAATGAGGGTATCTTATTAAAAATACTTAAGTCCGAAGGGGAAGAAGTTCCTGTAACTGAGGTGGTGGCATATATTGGTGAGAAAAATGAAAAGGTTCCCCAGTCCGGATTAAAACAAAAAGCCGTAGAGAAAAATCAGGGGGCGGGGGTGAAAGAAACCAGCAGGGACATGGATGAAGCTAGAAAAATTCCCGGGATTTCAAAGAAAAGAGTTAGCATATCGCCTCTGGCAAGAAGAACTGCAGAAAAGATGGGCATAGACTACAGCAGGGAAGAAATTACAGGCTCCGGTCCGGGAGGAAGAATAGTAAAAGAAGATATAATAGCTTACTCAAAAATAAAACAGAAAACAAAAAAAGAAGCTGCCGTATCATCCGAAGCTATTGTAGTAAAATCATCGGCCAGGCTTACCGGTCTAAGGAAAGTAATAGCCGAGCGTATGGTCTATTCCAAATCAACCATTCCCCATATAGTTCTGAACGCAAAAGCTGATGTAACTAAACTTACAGACCTGAAAGAAAAACTTAAAGAAGAGCTAATTAAAAAATACAATATCAAGATAACTTATACCGATTTTGTATTGAAAGCAGCTGCGACTGCTCTACGGAAAAATCTGGAAGTGAATTCAACTTTTTCCGATGAAAATTATATAATATACGATGAGGTGAATGTAGGCCTGGCAATTTCTGTAGAAGGGGGACTCATGGTTCCCACCATTTTTAACTGTGATAAGCTGGAAATAATTGATATTGCCAGAAAGAGAATTGAACTGTTGGGCAAGGCAGGAGAGGGAAAATTGAGCCTGGAGGAAATATCCAATGGGACATTCACGGTCACCAACCTGGGTATGTATGGTATAAGATCCTTTTCACCTATAATAAATCCTCCTCAGGCAGCCATACTTGCAGTGGGAGAAATTTATACCGAACCTGTGTTGGTTGGAGGGAAAGCTAAGCCGGGGTTCTTTATGAATCTATCTGTTTCATGCGACCACAGAATAATTGACGGTGCAATAGGAGCAGGATTTCTTAAAACCATAGTAGGACTTTTAAAGTATCCGGAAAAATTGATTGGTTAGATTAATAAATTTTTAAAGATGAAAGATAAAGAAGCAAAAATAGTACTTTTTTGTATAAATTGTAACAAAGAATCGCCGCATACTGTATATTACATAGGAAATTATCTGAGAAGAGTGGTTTGCGACAGCTGTAAAAGGGAGATAGAAATTGATAGGCGCCATTTGCGGACAGTGTTTGCCGAGGATTTTATAAATAGAATTTTAACCAAACCGCATAGAATGACCGAAGATATGAAAAAAGCGGTGGCCACAATGATGCCTTTTCTGCCTAAAAGGTTGTTTAGAGAACCTTTAAAAGTGATAAAAGAAATCTGTGCAGTATTGAGAAAAGATAATAACGACAGTAAAAAAAGAAGTTAATGATTCAGATAAAATTACGTGATTTTTAACACCGGGATATCGAAATTTTCTTCAAAGCTGTGTAGTATCTGTTCTTTGACATCATGGACAGGAATGGTTTTGTTTAAGATTTGTTTCATTGAGGTCTGGGGGTGGTTCTTCAAACCGCAGGCTATTATGTTATTAAAATATCCCAGGTTGATATTCACATTTAATGAAAAGCCGTGAATTGTTATCCATTTTCTGACCCTAAGGCCGATTGATGCTATTTTATGGTTACCGATAAATATTCCCCTGTGATTATTTATTCTGGTTCCCTGTATATTATAAACGGCCAGTGCATCTATTATGACCTGTTCAAGATTATGAACGAAAAGGCTTAAATCTTTTTTAAAATGGGTTAGATTTAAAATGGTATAGCAGACGATCTGACCAGGAGCGTGGAGAGTGATATCACCTCCACGGCTGGATTGAACCAGTTCTATATTTTTATGCTTGAGCTTTTCTTTAGTGGCCAGAAGATTATCGGCATTCTGGTTGCTTCCAATAGTTATGACCGGATAGTGTTCAAGTGTAAGTATTATACCAGGCTTGTCATTTGATTTTATCAGTTCAAAAAGCTTTAGCTGCAGGCTGTAGGCGTCAAAATAAGAAATGAGGCCAATGTCAAAACTAAAAAGTTTTTTCTGAGCATCACTTGCTTTTAAAATATTTACTATTTTATGGATTTTATATGGAGCTTTCTGTTTTACTTTTGACATTGTCCAGCATAATTTTATTAATCAATTTATTTTATCATATAAGAGAATATTTTTTGGATTATAAGTGATCCCGGGAAGGAGTTTTTTATTATGGAAGAAAAGAAAGTGGATCTTGCCGTACTGGGGGGAGGACCGGCAGGATATGTAGCATCTATAAGGGCTTCCAAGATTGGTTTAAAAACTGCAGTGATAGAAAAGGATTATCCGGGTGGGGTTTGTTTGAACTGCGGCTGTATACCTACAAAAACTCTTTATCATACAGCACTTGTATTGGATGAAGTCAAAAAGGCAAAAAATTTTGGTATTGATGTCTCCCTACCCAGGTTAAATTTTGAAAAAGCAATGGCCAGAAAAAATGAGATAATTAAAATGCAGAGAAAAGCCCTGGAGTTCTATTTCAAGAAAAATAATATAGAATTAATAAAAGGTATAGGCAAAATAGTTTCGGCCAGCAGTATAGAAATCAGAAATTCCGGCAGTCAGAATATCAGTGTAGAAGCAAAAAACATAATTATTGCTACCGGCTCATCCGCTGCCAATGTGGAGCCATTCGATCTTTCAGAAGATGGAATAGTGGATAATGCCGGAATGTTATCGGTTAAGGAAATCCCACAGTCGCTTTTAATCATAGGCGGGGGAGTAGTAGGATGCGAATTTGCAAATATATTTTCCTCCTTTGGGACAAAAGTTACCATAGTGGAAATACTCCCCGGAATATTGTCAACAGAAGATGAGGAAGTTTCAAAGATAATTTATAAGGTATTCAGGCAGAAAGGAATTGATATATTTACAAATTCAAGGATAGAAGAAGTCAAAAAAAGTGGTAAGGAATTCAGATGCATTATCAGCGGCGGGAGTGAAATAAACGCTGATAAAGTGCTGATATCGGTGGGCAGGAAGCCAAACTCCACCGGTATTGGTCTGGAGGAGACAGGTATTGAAGTTGACCGGAAGGGTTATATAAAGGTTGACTCACATCTTAAAACCAATGTTGACAACGTATATGCTGCCGGCGATGTAATAGGGAAGCTTCAGCTGGCGCATGTGGCATCTGAAGAGGGTAAAATAGCTGTAGAGAATATTGCGGGGAGAGTTAAGGAAATGAGTTATGATGTTATTCCCTGGGCGGTATTTACAGCTCCTGAAATCGGAACGGTCGGATTAAATGAGAAACAGGCAAAAGAAAAGAATATAAAAGTATGCACCGGTGTATTTCCGTTCAGCTCCAGCGGGAAAGCATATATCACTGGTGAAACCGAGGGTTTTATAAAAATTGTTACCAGTAGTGAAACAGGGGAAATACTTGGCGCCCAGATGATAGGACCAAGGGCATCGGATCTGGTGCATGAAGTGGCTGTTGCCATGAAGGGAGAAATGCTGATAGACGACCTTGCCTCAACGGTCCATACCCATCCCACACTTTCAGAAGCGGTTATGGAGGCTGCAGAAGATTGTTTTGGTATTGCAACCCATAAGTAGATTACTGGTGTTTTTATATATGTCTGCAGATTCCGGAATAACGGCTTTCTTAAAAAGGCGATACCCTGATATAAAATGCTTTGACATAACATTAAGTTGTGTTAGAATTATTTTCCTGAATCTAAAATATATTATAAAATCTTAAAGATTTAGGATTCTTATGGATACTGATAGCTCAGTAGTCTTAACCAAAAGAGTAATAATAACTTCATCCAGTCCTGTAACCAAAGAGGATTTCGTCAAAAAGATTGGGGAAATTGCCAAAAATCTTATTGTTTTTCTTAAGAAAAACGGCTGTAAGAAACTGGGCCATATGAAATTTATTTCAACCACCGACGGTGAGGATTACCTGCAGCTGAGTATACTGGATATTGCACAAAAACCAAAAATTCAGGGTATTTTAAGAAAGACTTTTGAGAAAATCAAACTCACCTTCAATATAATTGAATTTGGAGTGGGCAAAGAAGAAATTGACAGTAAGATTGACAAGGAAATAAAAAATATACAAGCCTATTTTGACAATAGGTAACCTACTGCTCTTCAAATTTCCGGTCCAATATATAAAATAAAAATTCCATTGATTCTACATTATTTTTTACGGCAAAAATTTTTTAGTAATGGTCTCAGTAGAGACTGAAATCAGATGGAACATATTTTAAACGAATGAACCTTGAGATACTGCTGTAATCCACTTTTAATAAATCTTCAGGATTAAGATATTTATTATCATATATCACCCCGAAGTGCAGATGACAATGTGGACTTGAGATATCGTCATCTGCACCAATGGCGGCAATAATGTCTCCCTGCCTGACATGTGTGCCCACGGATACATAAATTTGCAGCAGGTTGAGGTAGGTGGTTCTTATCTTTTGGTTATGTCTTATTACCAGTGTTCTTCCCCCTATGGGAGAAAAGCCTGTGTAGCTGACCGTACCATTTCCAGCAGCCATTACTTTCTGTCCGTAATTTCCTTTTATGTCTATTCCAGTATGCCTGAAATATCTCTGTTTGTCTTCATCCCAGTAGCTTTGCCTGAATCCCACTATGACTTCTCCTTCCAACGGTACGATGAACGGAGATTTATGGCTTGGATAAGCCGGTGGTGTAAAACCCATCAGAAAATATAAGAACAATGTTATAAGTAAAATTGATTTAAATATATAGATTCTTTTGCTGCTGCTCAAAGCATCACCAGTTCTGCGATGGTTTTTCTTAACTTTACTGGCTATTAAATGAATGTTGTTAAAAATATTTGACTGCATTTGGGGTAATTATACATCAAAAGCTCATATATGTAAATGCATAAATAATTACGGGGCGCAGTATGACGGAGTTTTACTATTCAATCATTAAATTTTATAATTGTAGTATAAATATAAATTCATAATGGGGGGTCGATATGAATAGTAGGATAAAGGAAATACTTTCATGGTACGGAAACGAGAATCCGGGAACTATTAGAAATCTATATAGTATGTTGATGCATGGTAAACTGGGTGGAACCGGTAAATTGGTGATTTTACCGGTTGATCAGGGATTTGAACATGGTCCGGCAAGAAGTTTTGCCCCAAATCCGGAGGGGTATGATCCGGTTTATCATGCCAGACTGGCCATTGATGCCGGTTTGAATGCACATGCCGCACCACTGGGTTCGATACAGGCTGTTGCGAGAGAATATGCAGGACAAATTCCTCTTATTTTAAAAGCCAACAGTAATGATGTGCTGAATCGCAGTCCTGATCCAATTCCAGCTGTTACTGCTTCGGTAGATGATGCTCTCAGGCTCGGCTGCGCTGCAATAGGCTTTACTATTTATCCAGGCAGCATTAATTTTAAAAAGATGTACCAGGAGATAAAAGATTTAGCCCTGGAGGCAAAGAGGAACGGACTGGCAGTAGTAATATGGTCCTATCCCAGGGGATCCGGGCTGTCAAAGAAAGGAGAGACTGCAGTAGATGTAGTAGCATATGCAGTTCAGATCGCGGCTCAGCTGGGTGCGCATTTGATAAAAGTAAAACCACCAACTGATCATATAGAACTGGAAGAAGCAAAAAAGGTATATGAAAAATACAATATTCCCATAAGTACGCTGGCAGAAAGAGTAAGACATGTGGTGCAGAGTGCCTTTGACGGTAAAAGAATAGTTATATTTTCAGGAGGGCCGGCGAAAGGCAGAAAAGAAGTCATTGAAGAAATAAGACAGATAAAACAGGGTGGAGGATTTGGTTCTATAATCGGAAGAAACTCTTTCCAGAGGCCCAGGGAAGAGGCTCTGAATTTTCTTGATGAGGTATTGCAGATTTATATGAAACAATAGAATAATTGAAAATATTTCTATAATTTGAAGAAATAATATAATTAAAATATATTAAAAAGCATATAAAAAGTATATAATGTGGATATAGAAGACTGGAGTGAATACATTTTATTTTATTAACATGAAAGGGGAGAGGAATGAATAAGGCGGAGTTAATAGAAACAATAGCCAGTAAGACGGGATTATCAAAAAAAGCTGTAGCAAGTGTTATAGCAGCTATGCAGGAATCCATAACCGATGTACTGGTAAAGGGCAATAAAGTATCTCTGGTTGGTTTTGGAACTTTCCAGGTATCAAAAAGAAAAGCGAGAACTGGATTAAATCCGAGAACCAGAGAGTCCATTCGAATTCCGGCTTGTACTGTTCCCAAATTTGTAGCAGGAAAGGGATTAAAAGAAAAAGTTAGGTAAGAGTTTATAGGGTTCTGGTTTATTAAGATATTTTAAATTGTATAAAAAATAAAAAAGACATTCTTTTTACTGGAATGTCTTTTTTTATGGTATTTTATTTCTCTTTACTATGGATACCAGATGAATTTCTAATTTATATAAATAGGACTTATAATAAACGGTGTAAAAGATTTTAAACATATCAATTATGAAGTTAAATAAAAATATATATTTTGCTGCCGCAAGCATTATCCTGCTTATAATTTTTAGCTGCACACCAGCCTGCAATATGGATGAGATTACAATTGAGAAATCCTGGGGGGAAGTAAGGGAAGAGGTAACAGAGGAGCTTATTGATGAAGATATTTTAAAGGAAGCCGAAGAGGTAGAAGATGAGGCAGCAGTAGAAGAAACCTCATTTGAACAAAAACTTAACCAAATACAGCAGAAATATTCCTTGGAATTCAGATTACATCTGGAAGCTATGGATAGGAATCATCTGGAAAGTATGCTGGATGATGATGCTGCAATAGAAAATGAATTCGATCTTTTTGAATGGAGAAACACATTTTATAGAGACAGCATAATTTTTACGGCATATGAAGATATTTTCCCAGGTGATTGGTATAATTCTCCTATTGATGCAGAAGCCGAAAGCCTGTTGGAAAATGAAAAAGAAAGGTCAAAGAGAATCATTATATCTGCTCTGGATAAATATCCTGAAAAATTTCTGGAAAATAACCTGGAGAACGTTTATGCTTTAAAATCAATGAATTTTTTCGGAGTTGATTATGGCGGAACGAACTCATCTGACAGTGTCTACTTAGTCAACAACGGTGAAAATATGGGATATTCGGATATTATTGTTGAGAAAGCATTTCACCACGAATTTTCAAGCATATTATATCGTAATTATGGAGATACATTTAAGGAGCCGGAGTGGGAACAGGTCAATCCCGAAGGATTTGAATATTTTGACGAAGCTACCGGTGGATCAGGTGCCATAAAGGAAGGAAAATCTTCCCAGGAATTCGATCCGAAAGCTCACAATATGGGATTTTTATATGAATATGCCCAATCTACCATGGAAAATGATATCAATTCTTTTGCCGAGAATATATTTATGGGAGATGAAAGTTTCTTTAACACAGCAGAGAGCTATGAAAAGCTAAAAGCCAAATTGGACCTCATGGTAGAATTCTACAGCACCATAGACCCAACATTTACCATGGAGTATTTTAAAGGGTTATAATTATTTATAACATCGGGTTTTTAAATGCCGTATTTTTCTTTTAGCTGTTTTATTCTTTTGTAAGAACTGTTTATTTCTTCCTCTGTTATTTTTCCTTCCCTGACTGCTTTATTGATTGCCCCCACTGCCTTTTGGGCAATATCCTCATCATATTCCCGGCCGTTATTTGAAAGTATCAGTAGGTCACAGCCGGCATTTATGGCTCCGGTAATTGCTTCTTCAAACCCAAAGTGGTCGGCAATTGCTCCCATCTGCATATCATCTGAAACAACTGCGCCCTCATAATTTAATTTATCTCTTAATATATCCTGTAAGAATATAGAAGATAATGTAGCAGGATTATCGGGATCAATATTTATATTCATAATGTGTGCGGTCATGATAATGTCAGTTTTACCATCTTCAATTAATTTCCTGTAAGGAAAAAGCTCCGTTTCTTCATTATAGGTATCAGTCACATCAACCAGTCCCAGGTGGCTGTCTTCCGCAGAGCTTCCATGCCCGGGGAAATGTTTGATTGCTGTAATGATATTGTACTTATGCATGGCATCAATAAAATAACCTGCGTGCTGGTATACTTTTACCGGATCATCCGAAAAAGACCTTTCCAAGCTTCCTATTACCGGATTATCCTTGTTTATGTTTACGTCGACCACTGGCGCAAAATTTAAATTAAATCCCAGGAAGTCAAGTTCTTCTCCCAGAGGCAGCGCTTTTGTATAAGTATCCCGGGGATTGCTTTCTCCCATTTCCTGGGCACTTTCAATTTGGACAAAACCATATTCTGTCTTTAACCGGTTTACATATCCTCCTTCGGCATCAACTGCTATAAGCAGATCACTGCGCGTCAGTTCTTTTATATCTTTAATTAACTGCTTTGTCTGCTGCGGGCTTTCAATATTCCTGGGGGAGCTTTTTGATGGAACATCATAATCAAACAGTATAATACCCCCTATATTATATTCATTAATATCCCTTACTATATCGGAAGAGCTGTCAATCTCTGTTCCCCTGAAACCTAGAATAATCATTTCTCCAATCATCTGGTTCAGTGTGGAGGTGTCTTGTATTTGAGTATTGGAAGTTTCTTCATCCGGAATTTCTGTTTGAATAGTATCAGCTGCTTCTTCCTTACAACCTGCTAGAGAAAACACTGCAACCATTGAAATGCTTAATAGCAACACTGTTATCCATAATAATGATTTCTTCATTTTTATATCTTTTCTCGTTTTTCTTTTAAACTGATTTCTTTTAATTTTTTATCACCCTTCTCTATTAAAACTGTCTATCTTGATGACAAATTGACCAACACCCCTTTCATTTAACTCCTATAATTACCGATTTTACTACAGGATTGTCTGATAACTAATTCTGGTCTTAAGATAGCTCTCCTTACTTCTTTATTGGATCTATCTTCCAGTACCTCAAATAAATGATCTGCGGCTAGTTTGCCCAGTAAATATTTTGGCTGTATGATAGTAGTAAGGGGTACTTTTATCATGGGAGATACCTTGATATTATCATATCCAATAACTGAAATATCCTCAGGTACCTTAAGGCCGTTATTGTTAATTGCTTCAATTGACTTAATAGCCAGATAATCATTTCCCGCAAATATAGCGGTATAATTTTCCTCTCAGTTTATCAGGTATTCAATTATTTTATTTATATCATAAGTACCATATACATCAATAAATTTTTTTGGTACAAAATTTTCACTACTCTCAATATTATAGCTGGCAAGTGCATTCCTAAATCCTCTAAACCTTTCTCTTAAAATGAGTAAATTTCTGTTTCCAAGAAAAAATATCTTTCTGTGGCCAAGTTTAATCAGATACTTGGTAGCTATTTCCGCCCCATAGTAGTCATCATTAGCAACATAATTTACACCCGAAATATCCAGTTTGCAGTCTATCAGCAGGAAGGGGAATCCTTTGTCTCTTAAGTCTTTAATTGTTTTCATTTTTAATTCAACCGTGGTAAGCAGAAGGCCGTCTACCCCTCTTTCTATCAATGTTTTTATATCCCTCTCCTCCCACTTTATGTTATTACATAAAATCATATTGTATTTCTTTAATTCTGCTGCATCAATAATCCCTCTAGCGACTCTTGAGTAAAATGGATTTTCAATATCAGCTAAAATTAAGCCTATGATTCTTGTCTTTTTTGTTCTCATGCTCTGAGCTGTGATGCTTGGCCTATATTCCTTTTCCTTAATGATTCCCAGAACTCTTTCTCTTGTATTTTAGTTTACAAAATCACTGCCTGAAAGAACCCTTGATACAGTTGTTCTGGAAACTTCGGCTAGTTCAGCTATTTCTCTTATGGTTATTTTTTTGAAGTTTGTTTTTATCGTTTTCTTGATATCGGTACCAATTATTTTTATAAATTAATGCTGAAAGTTAAAATTTCTGGCTTATATAATATATTTTTATCGATTTCAATAATTTAGCATAGCAAACTCTATATTTCGATATTTCGAATTGATTGTGTCATTTAAAAAATAAAACTGCTTTAGAAAAACACCGATTTAAATATGATTATAAAAGTAATGAATACCGAAGCCTTCAGCAATCTTGAGAAAATTATATCCTGGGAGAATTATAATGGCGCCTATTTATTACATTGATGTTGTTTTTCATAATTGCTCACTTTCTATAAATAGTTTTATTTGATATGACAATATCAGCCATATTAATGAAAAGACCGTTATCAACAACACCTGGGATACAATTTATTCTTTTTTCCACATCTTCAGGATTATCTATTCTTTTCAACTCTAAGTCAATTATGTAATTATCATTATCTGTTATAAAAAAATCCCTATTAACCATCCTATATAAAGGACTGTAACCGAGCTC
>CAZHOY010000008.1:0-16019 GCA_964534695.1 uncultured Actinomycetota bacterium
TGTGGATATATTGTTTGAAGCAAGTGTGGGCGGAGGCATACCTATCATAGGGCCTTTGAAATCCTCCCTGGCTTCCAATAATATAAGCAAGATAGTGGGAATAGTCAACGGAACCACCAATTATATTCTAACCCGGATGGAGAAAGATAATCTATCATTTGATGAGGCGCTGACCAGGGCCCAGGAACTTGGATATGCAGAGAAGGCAAACCCGTCATCGGATATCGAGGGTTATGACGCAGCCTGTAAGCTGGCTATCTTGAGTTCCATAGCTTTTAATTCGCGTGTTACCCTGGATGATGTATACAGGGAAGGAATAATCGGAATTTCATCTGATGATATAGAAAATGCACTGAATATGGGCTACAGAATAAAACTTCTGGCTATTGGGACCGAAGAGAACGGAAAAATAAATGCAAGAGTCCACCCTGCCCTGATACCCATAGATCATATACTGGCTTCCATTGATGACACATTTAATGCTGTTTATATTTATGGCAATTATGTTGACCGTATAATGAGTTATGGCAGAGGTGCCGGGGATAAGCCAACAGCAAGTTCCATAGTGGGAGATATTATAAAGATCGCCCGCAACTTTGACCGCAAGAAAAAGGGTATAATTTACGGCTGCAGCTGTTTTGAAAGCAAGGAGTTTAAATCCATAGATGATACTGTAAGCAAGTTCTATATTCTTATGGATGTAATGGATAAGCCCGGTGTTCTGGCCGGTATTGCAGAGATATTTGGCCGTAACCTGGTAAGTATAAATTCTATGATTCAGAAGCAAACAGAAGAGGGGAAAAGGGCAAGACTTATATTTATTACCCATGAAGTAATCAACAGGAATTTGTACAGGTCCATGGATGAAATATCAAAACTTGACGTTGTAGAAAAGGTTTTAAGTATTATCAGGGTAGAAGATTTAAATTAAAATGCCAAAGCTATTCTATAGAAGCACCAGGGGTACCGATAACTGGCTGAAATCATCTGAGGCAATGATAAAAGGCATTGCTTCAGATGGAGGACTCTATGTTCCCGAGGTAATTCCAAAAATCGACTACCCGCTGGATAAAATATGCCGTATGAATTATCGGGAACTGGCATTTTATATTATGAGCAAGTTTCTGACCGACTTTACAGCAGAAGAGCTCAAATATTGTATAGGGAAAGCTTATGATAAAAAATTTGATGATCCCCTGATTGCTCCGCTGTTACAAAAAGATAAAGCCTTTTTTCTTGAACTTTTTCACGGTCCCACGCTTGCATTCAAAGATCTGGCCTTATCCATACTGCCGCATCTTTTAAGTATGGCAGCCAGGAAAAACGGCATTAATAAAAAAATAATGATTCTAACGGCTACCTCAGGAGACACAGGCAAGGCGGCACTGGAAGGTTTTGCAGGCGTTGAGGGAACAAAAATAATGGTGTTCTATCCCAAAGATGGGGTGAGCATGATACAGGAAAGGCATATGAATACACAGGCGGGTGACAATACCTATGTTGTGGCTGTTAAGGGTAATTTTGATGATGCCCAGAGTGGAGTGAAGGAAATCTTTTCCGATAGGATATTCAGTGAAAAATTAAACAGAAATGGTTATATATTATCTTCGGCAAATTCCATTAATATAGGAAGGCTGATACCTCAGATTGTATATTATGTGTATGCTTATCTTAATCTCAGGAAGCAGGAGAAAATTAAAGCAGACGAAAAAGTAAATATTGTGGTTCCTACCGGAAATTTCGGTAACATTCTGGCAGCATATTATGCTAAAAAAATGGGACTTCCGATTGGAAGGCTTATATGCGCTTCCAATGAAAATAATGTACTTTACGATTTTATAAATACGGGAGTATACAATAAGAAAAGAAAGCTGATTGTTACAAGCTCACCTTCAATGGATATCCTGGTTTCAAGCAACCTGGAACGTTTGCTGTATGATATATCCGGCAGTAGTGCAGGTACGGTAAACAGTCTTATCAGCGATTTAAATACGAAGGGGGAGTTTAAAATAGCCGATGATATGAAAGGCAAAATGACTGATTTTTACGGAGGTTTTGCCACGGATAGAGAAACATTTGAAACTATAAAACATGTTTTTTACCGTTTTGACTATCTTGTGGATACACATACTGCAGTGGGATATAATGTTTACCGGAAGTATGTGGATAAGAGTGGAGACAGGACAAAAACAATTATAGTCTCAACTGCAAGTCCCTTTAAGTTTCCGGGCAGTGTATCAAAAGCCATAGATGAAAAATATACGGATATGGATGAATTTTCTCTTCTGGAGATACTATCGGATATTTCAGGTCAAAAAATCCCTGAAGCAATTAAGGGTATAGGCAAAAGAAAAATTCTTCACAACACTATATGCGAAGCTGACCGGATGAAAGATGTTATACGGGATATGCTTGGAATATAAAAGATATAATAGATAATTCAGGTATAGAGTATGAAATATATAATAATCCTTATAGATGGAATGGCAGATTACAGGATAGGAGAGCTGGGAAATAAAACTCCCCTGCAGTATGCGGAAACGCCGGCTCTGGACAGAATTGCCCGAAAAGGTGAAATGGGAATGGCTGTCACAGTTCCTGATAATATGGCTCCGGGAAGCGATACTGCTAATCTGTCTGTACTGGGATATGATCCCAGAAAATATCATACCGGTCGTGCTCCCCTGGAAGCAGCTAGCCTGGGCATTAATCTTTTAGAAGATGATGTTGCTTTCAGATGCAATCTGGTTACTCTATCCGGAGAGGGTAATTATACCGAAAAGATTATGGAAGATTACAGCGCAGGGGAAATCCCAACTGACCAGTCCAGAATTTTAATCAGAGATATCGGAGCCAAACTTCAAACCGAAAGCATTGAATTTTACCCGGGAATAAGTTATAGGCATATAATGATATGGAAAGGCGGTCTCGATAGGAATATATTGGTTCCTCCTCATGATATAACGGGAAAAAAGATTACGGCATTTCTTCCTAAAGGCCCCGGCAGCAAAATAATCCTGGGTATGATGATAAAGAGCAGCAGTCTGTTAAAAGACCATGTTATAAATAAAAAAAGAATAAAAGAAGGAGCTAAACCCGCAAATTCGATCTGGATATGGGGAGAGGGTAGAAAACCCTGTCTGGATAGTTTTTATGGGAAATATGGACTAAAGGGCTCAATAATATCAGCTGTTGACCTTATAAGAGGTATCGGAATTCTGGCGGGACTTGAACCGGTTAAAGTAGAAGGAGCAACTGGTAATATACATACCAATTTTAGCGGTAAGGCCAATGCTGCCATGAATCAGCTTATAGGCGGAAAGGACTTTGTATACCTTCACCTGGAAGCAACTGATGAGTGCAGCCATCAGGGAAATGTCAGAGATAAGGTAAAGGCTATTGAAGTCATTGACAGTAAAGTCATAGGGCCCATAAAGGAAGCTCTGGACAGAGAGGGTACTGATTATAGGATAATGATACTTCCTGACCACTTCACACCGATATCCTTAAAGACACATACTTCAGAGCCGGTACCGTTTTTAATTTATAGCAGCACCAGTCCGGTCGATAACAGGTTGAAAATATTTAACGAATTTACAGCTAAAAAAACTGGTCTGTATTTTAAAGAAGGCTACAGACTGCCGGATTATTTCTTCAGGAGATAAGGCTGAATCTAAGATTCCTAATATTTATCGGTTACAACTCCAAGGGATGAAGCTTTTATAAACGGTAATCCAATCAGAACTTTAAGGCTCTCTGAATCTCCGGTGACTACTGCTCCCCATATCCTTATATCATCTGGTGTGAGTTTGCCGTCATCCCCGGCTATATTGCTATGGATTCTTTCAAACTCGTTCCCCTTCCGGTATTCGGTCATTCTCTCCGTGATTACATTAATAAAACTCTCCGCGGGATCATTTATCATACCCCCGCTGTTGTAATGAAGTTTTATTCCGTAGGCCGTATATTCCGATCTGACATAGGGGATATATATAGGCTGTTCCATCTCCAGCTGTTCCGCCCTGGGGATCTTTAAAAATTCCTTTTCATTCCCGCTTAAATCATCGACCCAATACCATGTAACGGTAACATTTTCCGGCAGTATCTTTTCTGCGTCCTCTATGGTGTATTCCCGGTCAAAAGAAAGAGCCATCTCAATGTATTTGTCATCAGCTATGTCATCCAGACAATCAAGGTCGTTAAGATACAGGCCGGCATCATATTTCACGAAAGGATAGAAGAATACCATCACCCTCTGGCCAAACTCGTTAAATCTCCTGCATCCGGTATACTCTATTTCGGTGTGTGTAAAAGTGTAATCCATAATGGGTGGGCACGACTCTGCAATCATAGGATTGCTCAGGGACAACGGAAAAAACTCATCTTCCATAGTACCGGTGTAAACGACTTTTTCTTCAATGATTTTATAAGTAGTATATTCGTTTTTGCTCCAATAGGGGTTTATCTTTTGAACGGATACACCCAAGTATTTATCAGGAGCGGAGATGCTATTAAGCGCAAACGTATAATTATATGTGGAAGTTCTATGTCTGGATGTATATGAACTTATAAAATACGATACCATGAAAAATAATACGCAGAAAACAAAAAAACTTATGGCTAAATTTCTCAATATGGTCTGCCATCTTGCTTTTCTTACGGCTCCTTCGAGCTTTTCGTTCTTGAGTTCGTTAAAAATTTCTTCCATCTTTTTTTCGTCGGTATCTTTCCCCTTTTTCATTTTTTATATTCACTCCTTCCATAATTGTTTGAATTTATTCCTTGCCCTGTAAAGGTAAGTTTTTACTTTATACTCATTGAACCCTGTAAGTTCTGCAATATTCCTGTATGAAAATCCTATTATATATTTAAGGATTAACAGCTCTCTATATACAGGCTGTAGTTTCTCCAAAGTATTCCTTACATCTTTCAATTTTTCTGAGTTTATTACAGTAGTTTCGGCGCCCTCTGATAGAAAATCCATGACATTAATACTGTTAACATCAAAACATATGTTTCTCTTGTTTTTCCTGTATGTGTTATAGAATTCATTTAAGGCCACACGGAAAAGCCATGCCCTGGCCATTCTACTATCTATGGAATCAATATAGTTCAAAGCTTTGCAAAGAGTATTTTGAACTATATCCTCTGCATCCTCTTTTGTGACGCCCATCTTGATCAGAGATTTAAATACAACCTTTATCTCATTTATCAGAATCTCCTCCAGTTTTTCCATATTTATCTTTCATCATTCACTTACTTGCTATAGCAAGTCTTAATGGGTATCGATTCAGGTCTTTGTATATGAAACAAATAAAATGACAGAATGTATACAGCAATAACCAGACTGTTAAAAATTAAATTTAGTACCAGTCTATGATAAATTATACTGTTTTATCAATCTTTTAATCCTTGAAACATGTTTTACTGATTTTTTTAGTTTGAGTATTACAGGCTATTCAATGGAATACAGACTTTGCTAAATAATTATACCCACAATAAAATCTTCGATAATTATTAGATTGCGGGCGGATTGTGAGAATTCAGGATGGAAGGGAAAGTAAACGTTAGCCTGATAATTCTTTACTATCCTCATCATTGGTCAGCTCTAAGTAATCTCCACTACGAACGTTGTATCTTCTGCCTTTCCAGTATACCCCTTCTCCCAGCCTGGCCTGAAAGACCGAGTTGATGCAGATTAATATTATGTATGTCATAGAGAGGGGATGAAGGAGTATATCAAGTATTCTGCTCTTGAGCCTTAATGCCAGTATGATTCTCATAACAAGAATGATAAGGATTTGTATGATGATTAAATTTATTATTATATTGGACCAATCAAAAACCAGAATTCCCAGGGGGAGCAGGATAAACGGAAATAGGAACAGTACCGAGATCATTAGAATGACCACTGTTATGGTCAAAAGTTTAAAATCAAAGGCAGCAAACATAAATTTTGAAAATCCCCTTATCAAATCGTGGAAATTCCTATACATCCTGCAATATATATTTTTACTTCCGTCAAATACCATGAATCTATAACCCAGTTTTTTTACCATCTTTGAAATATGTATATCTTCTAAGATTTTATCTTTTATGGATTCATGTCCGCCTATTTTCTTATAGACTTCACTTTTAAATAATAAAAATTGGCCATTTGCAGTACAGAATAAGGGATTTTTTGATTTAATCACAAGGGCCAGGGGAAGCAGGCTTAAAATCCCAAAGTGAACCCAGGTAATCACCAGTCTTTCGTGTATACCCACCATTATCTGTCTGGGGATTGCTGAAAGAGCGTCCAGATTATTGCTGATAAGGCATCCAATTGCACTGGAGACCGAATTTTTGAAGTGCAGTGTATCCGCATCGGTAAAAATTAAATATCTGCCTTTTGCATGCCCCGCCAGTTGATGGCAGGCATAACATTTGCCCAGCCATCCGTTTTTAAGCGGCTTTCCCGCAATAAGTTTTACCCTGCTTTCTTTTTCTGCTATTTTTTTAACCAGTAACGAAGTCCTGTCGTTGGAATTATCATCCAGT
The DNA here is from genome assembly GCA_964534695.1 of uncultured Actinomycetota bacterium. Classification (GTDB taxonomy): domain Bacteria; phylum Actinomycetota; class Humimicrobiia; order Humimicrobiales; family Humimicrobiaceae; genus CAZBSE01. Next base: position 6,541 of record CAZHOY010000008.1, read on the forward strand.
ACCAGTATTTCTATATTAGGGTAGTCCTGTTTTAAAAGGGATCTCAAGCATCTTTTTATATTTCCGGCTTCATTTCTGGCAGGGATCAATATTGATATAAGGGGAGGGGATTTTTTTAAATGTTCCGGAAGTGAGTAACTGGCTGTATTTTTAAATAAAATATTGTTAATAATAAAATTGATTAAAAATAACCCTAAAATTGAAGCAATAAAATATTGATACAGTAGAAATATATTCATTGTAAAAAATATAAATTTTTAAAATTTTGATACAATCTTAAGGTATGTAATTATAAATTACAAGTGATAAATATAACTGGCGTAACCGGAGATATTATAAATTTTGGTTAAAGTGTCTTTCATAATTACCGGCAGCCGGATTCCGGTCGATTCTTATTTACTGCTGCTAAGATTCAGGGTCAAAATATTTTAAATCTGTCTGGCAATCTGCATTATGGTAAGATGCAATCCTACAAATTATTTATGGCTATTCTATAATTATATTATTACTGTTAAAATGAAATCATAAAAGGAGGTTTTTATTTTGGTCAGATGGGGTACCGGTAAAATAATAGGTATTATTTTCTTAAGTATTTTTGTACTGTTTTTATTTTCCGGAGGTTGTTATTTATTGGGGCTGTTTAGCGGCAGCCTGAGTAGGTCCTCTTATGTTGTGGGTGATTATATTTATGAAATTCGCCTGGAGGGAGTAATATCTGCAGAAAAATATTCGGGTCTGTTCAGTGCGGAGACAGTCACACCTGAAGAAATAATAAGTCAGCTGGATGAGGCTGAAAAGAATCCAAATGTAAAAGCTATTCTGCTGAGAGTAAACAGCCCCGGAGGGAGTCCTGCTGCTACACAGGAGATATATGAAGAGCTAAAAAAGAAAGAGAAACCTATTGTAGTATCTGTCAGTGAGGTCTGTGCTTCGGGAGCATATTATATATCCTCTGCTGCCGATAGAATAATTGCCAACCGGTCTTCTTCGGTGGGAAGTATCGGAGTGATAATGCAAATTCCCAATTATGAAGGTTTGTATGAACAGCTGGGATTAAAGTATATCACTATAAAACAGGGTGAATTTAAGGATGTGGGAAGCCCTGACAGACCTGTGACTGAGGAAGAAATAGAGATGCTTGAAGCGCAGCTTAAGGAAATTTATGAACAATTTATATCGGATGTAGCCCAGGCAAGAAATATGGAAATAGACAGAGTCAGGGAAATGGCAACAGGATGGGTTTTTTTAGGGACAGAAGCACTGGAACTGGGCCTCATTGATGGAATTGGTAATTATAAAGATGCAATAAATATAGCAGCGGAGTTAGGTGGGATTGAAGGTGAACCTAAAATAATAAAACAGAAATTCAGTTATTCTATAACGGATATGATTCTGGATTATTATCTTAATTTAGCTATAGAGAAAATATTTTAAAAAGAATTTTTAAGGAATATATTCGGAGAGTTGATTTTATTGACACACCTGGTTTTGTTGTTATAATACTACAAGTTTTTAAATAATTTTTTAAAATGATTGATAATATTGTCAGCCAGATAAAAAAAGCTGAAGAGAAAGCAAAAGAAATTATAGCCTCATCCAAAAGGGAATCTACGGATATTATAGAAGAAGCATACCGTAAAACTGATAAAATTGTAAAAGAAGCTGAAAAGGAAGTAAAGATTACATCTGCAGAAGCTGAAAAAAAGGCGAAAATAGATGCAGGCAAGAAAGCCGAAAAGCTTAAGAAAGATTTTGAAAGCAAGTTGGTAGAAGTGGAGAACATTTACAAGACTAACCGTAAAAAAGCAATCGGAAAAATTGTTCAGAGGATTATAGGTTAATGTCAGTTGCTAAATTAAGCAAACTTTTTATTATTTCACATAAGACTGATACAGAAGCTGTTCTTAAGAAATTACAAAAGACCCCCCTTGCCATCGAAGTAAAACCCTATACCCATAAGATTGAATTAGAGGTTCCGGTTTCAGAAACGGGCCCTGAGTATAATATCAGAGTTAAGAAAGCTATGGATGTCCTTAATAATTTTAAAAACGAGAAATTGAAAAAGATTGCATCCAGAATGGGGAAGCTGGTAATCGGGAGAAGTGAATATGACCGGATCCTGGGCAGCAAGAATTTTGAAGAAATAGTAGATGATATTTTAAACGCTGAAAATGAAATAGGAAGCCTGGATATAAAGATTGCCGATATGGAATCAAGAATTAATCAACTCAGTATCTGGTCCTGTTACAAAGGCAATATCGAGGATATAGCAGCCAGTGACACATATACCATAAAACTGGGGATTATCAGATGTGAAAAGTGTGATTTTAAGGAAATTTTAAAAGGACTGGATAAGAATAATATTTCCTGGGAGAAGTTATATGAAGACAGGGATGTTGATTATGTTATTCTGGCCTATCATAATCAGTATAAGAAGGATGCTGAAGAATATCTGGGCAGTTTTTCCTTTGAAGAAGCGGAACTGGCCGGATACAGGGGTACTGTAGAAGAAAATTTAAACAGGATTAAAAAAAGTATAGATTTGAGTAGAAAGAGAAAGAAATATTTACTGTCTGGAATAAGAAACATAGCTGAAAAATATGAAAAACCTCTGACTGTTTATCTTGACTTTGTTGAAAATAATCTGGAGATTGAAAAGGCAATAGAATCAGGATTTTCTACGGAATACGTTTCTTTTCATACTGCCTGGGTTAAAAAGGCAGATAAGAAGAAAATTATTTCCTTAATCGAGAGTTTTAAATCTACCAGGGTGATAGAAATTAAGCCGGGCAGTGATGAAAGCATTCCTGTTATTTTAGAGAATAAACCATTATTCAGGCCATTTGAGATAATAGTGGATCTTTATGGTGTCCCCAGGTATTTTGAGATTGACCCTACTCCTTTTGTCTCATTGTTTTTCGCCATGTTTTTTGGCCTTTGCTTAACGGATGCAGGATATGGGTTCATACTGGCAATACTTACCCTGATTTTTGCTTTCAGAATGAAAAATATTAAAAAATTCCTTATGCTGATTTTCATCGGAGCAATCTTCACTATATTTGCCGGTGTTCTGTTTAACGGATGGTTTGGTGATCTGCCTGCTTATTTAGGAATTGACGGATTTTTTAAGAAATTGGCAATTCTGGGAGATCCTATTAACACCAATCAGGGTTCCATGAACTTTTTCAGGCTGGCTCTTATTTTAGGAGTGGTACATGTTATTTTCGGCCTGTTTATCAAATTTTTTGAATGCCTGAAGCGCAAGGACCGGCAGGGTGCGTTTCTGGATGGGCTTCCCTGGATAGTTGTCCTTTTATCTCTGATAACAGTTCTGCTTTCATCACAAATAGCAGTGAATATGCAATTGGTTTCACAGCCTATTTTTCCTGGTATCGTGCCAAAGATTCTGATATGGCCCATTATAGCAGGTTCAGCAGTTATTATTCTTTTCAGTGCCAGAAGTGAAAAAAGCTGGGGATTCAGGATATTTATGGGATTCTTAAACCTTACTATAGTAAATGGGCTGACATCATTTTTAGGTGATTTTCTTTCCTATATAAGGCTTATGGCACTGGGGCTCGTAACTGCCGGTATAGGAGTGGCTATTAATAAAATAGCATTTCAATTTTTATCAATTCCGATTGTAGGTATTGTACTGTTAATTATAATTCTTATAATCGGTCATCTGTTCAATATAGGAATTAACATTCTTGGTGGTTTCGTTCATACGCTGAGGCTTCAATATGTTGAATTCTTCCCCAAATTCTATGTAGGCGGAGGAAGGCCATTTAAAGCCTTAAGAGATGAGCATAAATATATAACAATAGTTGATTAGCGATAGGATAGGAGGAAAAATGTCAGATTTATCACTTGGTGTAACAATGGCAACATTTGGTGCGGGACTGGCAGTTATTATGGCCGGAATAGGGTCAATCGTAGGCATTGGATATCCTGCAAGAGCAGCCGCCGGTGTTATTTCAGAAGATCCTGCCAAATTCGGCAGCTTATTTTTACTGGTAGTGCTTCCTGGTACCCAGGGGTTCTATGGGTTTGTTGCCACGTTCCTGATAATTGGAAATATTGCCAGAGTAGAGACTCTGGCGCAGGGTATGCAATTATTTTTTGCTGCGCTGCCCGTTGCATTTACCGGCCTGCTTTCAGGCATACATCAGGGAAAAGTATGTGCTGCCGGCGTGAACCTTGTTGCCAAAAGATCGAATCAGGTAATGAAGGGAGTTATTTTTGCTGCGATGGTAGAAACTTATGCAGTGCTGGGACTTCTTATAACTTTCTTTCTGAACAATTTAGTTAAATTTTAATAAGCGGGTAGTATATGGCAGAGATGGATAATGTTTCCAAAAAAATTATAGAAGATGCAAAAAAACGGAAAGAAGAAATATTGAATGAGGCCAGAGAAAAGGTATCGGTAATAATAAAAGAAGCTGAAGGCAGGGCAAAAGAAATTTACCGTAACGGGAAAATGAAAGCGCAGGATAAATACAAACAGGTTTTTGATATGGAGCTGGACAGGGCCAAAATGGAATTAAAACAGAAAATAATTTCATACAAAATTAGTTTAATTGATGAGGTTATAGGCAGGGCAAAAGATGAACTTTCAAACCTGGGCAAAAAAGAGTATAAAAAATTTTTAGAAAAAATCTTTGGCATAATGGATATAGAAAAGGGTTTCTATCAAATTGGAAGTGAAGAAAAAAATGTTAATGGCAAGATGATTGAATCTATCGCAAATCTAAAAAAGGCGGATGGGAAGCCGGATTTTAAAAAAGGTATTAAGATAATAAAGAAGAAAGCGGAATATAATATAACTGCCGATAGTCTGATTGATTCAAATATCGATGATATCGGAATGGAGACAGCTATTAATCTATTTGGTAAGGAGAAGTAATAATTGATACTTACGGATTATGATATTGAGGATGACAGCTATTATCTTTTTATATGTGCGGAGCTCAAGGCAAGAGAGATTGAATTTCTTGAAAAAAGTAAAGTAGAGAAAATGCTGAACTCTCAGGGGATGGGTGAGTTTATTGCAGCACTTAGAGATACGGTTTATTCCAAATATATAAATGATATGGGGAAATACGGCAGTTTCGAATATATTATGGTAAGTGAATATAAAGATATGGTAAATTTTTTAAATGAGAGATTAAGGCCCGAGCATAAGGCAGTATGGAATTTGTTATTTCTTGAACAGAATCTGCATAATTTAAAGGTTGTTATTAAATCAATTATTATGGATATGGATCTGGAAAATCTTTTTATTCCCATGCTGTATTCTTACCGTGAGCTAAAGGATGCTGCTGCGGATGGAAATTACAAAGAGATTGTTCCGGAAGTTGCAGATGTACTCCGGTTTGGAATAGAGATAAAAGGTGTACAGAAGAGTTATAGATTTCTTGAGCTGAAACTTGAGAAATTTTATCTGGAGAGAATTTTAAATACGGTTGAAGCTCTGGGCAGCAGAATGCTTCTGGCTTATTTCAGGCATACCATAGACATATTAAACATAAGAAACATTTGCAGAAATAAATATCTGGCAGAGGATCTAGGTTTTGATTATTTCTTGCATAAAAATGGATTTATACCCAAAAAAACAATGATGGAATTTGAAGGCGAGAGCCTGAACTTTTTTACACAGGAAATGGAGCGAACTGATTATGCAGGTATAGTAATTAAAGGAACCCAGGCCCTGAATTCCGAAGGCACTTTTTCCTCTTTTGATAAAAATGAAGATTTGTTTTATATTGATTTTTTTGATTCTGTGAAATACTCGGTTTCAAATATAGAAAAAATTTTTAGGTTTTTTTTAATGAAAAAAATAGAATTAAATAATTTGAGTGTTATATTTACCGGCGTCAGTTACGGTATTGAAAATGACAAAATAAGAAGTAAGGTAAGGATCTAGATGAATACCAGAATTGCTGCATTTGGTGAAAATGATATTATGCTGATATTTAAATCAGCAGGGATTGATGTTTTTCCTGTAGCCGTAGATACTGGAGAAACTTCGGAAGTGGAGAAAAAATTAAGAGAGCTGATACAAGAAGGCTATGAAATTATTTTTGTAACCGAAACCATAGCATTAGGATTGGACCTGTTAATTAAAGAATATTCAAACGAACTACGGCCATCAATAATAGTGATTCCGGGACTGGGAAAAAGAAATGACTATGCAATCAGAAATTTAAGAAGAGCAATAATAAAAGCAGTTGGTGCAGATATAATGTCAGAAGAAAAAATAGGAGCGAATAAATGAATAAGCCAGGGAAAATTATAAAGGTAGCAGGCCCGCTGGTGGTAGCTGAAAGCATGTCCGGTTCAAAGATGTTTGATGTTGTTCATGTTTCTGATAAGAAATTGATGGGTGAAGTAATAGAGTTGAATAAAGATCTTGCTTCGATACAGGTTTATGAGGAAACGGGGGGCATTGGTGTTGGAGAGCCGGTATACCCCACGGGTGAACCTTTAACTGTAGAGCTGGGGCCGGGAGTTATCCAGTCTATTTACGACGGAATTCAAAGGCCCCTGGATGAAATATATGAAAAAACAGGGAATTTTATTTCCAGAGGTGTTTCTGCATCAGCATTAAACAGGGACCGAAAGTGGAAATTTAAGCCAATGGTGAAAAAAGGTGATATGGTGAGTGGTGGAGATTTCCTGGGTTTTGTTAATGAAACGGAAGTAGTAAAACATTATATCATGGTTCCGCATGGAATAAGCGGGGAGATCAGTTTAATTAAAGAAGGTGAGTTTAAAGTTACAGATATCATAGCTGTTATAAAAAGCAGAGATGGTGATAAAAAAATAACCATGATGCAGAAGTGGCCGGTAAGGAAACCCAGACCTTACCAGAATAAAATAAGTCCTGATATGCCATTGTTTACAGGTCAGAGAGTAATAGTTTTGTTCTTCCCTATTGCCAAGGGCGGTACTGCATGTGTTCCCGGCCCCTTTGGTTCGGGTAAAACTGTAATACAGCATCAACTGGCAAAATGGATTAGTGCCGAAATCATTGTTTATATAGGATGCGGGGAAAGAGGAAATGAAATGACGGATGTTCTAATGGAGTTCCCGGAACTTATTGACCCCAGATCCGGAGTTTCCTTGATGAAGAGAACCGTACTTATTGCCAATACCTCAAATATGCCTGTTGCAGCCAGGGAGGCATGTGTTTATACCGGTGTAACTATTGCCGAATATTTCAGGGATATGGGATACTCTGTGGCACTGATGGCTGATTCAACATCAAGATGGGCGGAAGCTATGAGAGAAATTTCCGGCAGGCTGGAAGAGATGCCCGGAGAAGAAGGGTATCCGGCATATCTGGGAGCAAGGATTGCTTCATTTTATGAAAGGGCAGGTATGGTAAAATGTCTATCGGGCAGCAACCAGAGATCGGGAGCCCTTTCAATTATAGGTGCTGTATCTCCTCCCGGAGGTGACCTTTCCGATCCGGTGGTGCAGGCTACATTAAGAGTTGTAAAAGTCTTTTGGTCCCTTGAGGCCCGGCTTGCTTACAGCAGGCACTTTCCGGCAATATCATGGCTGAATTCATACTCCCTTTATATTGATAGTATAAAGGATTATGTTACCAAAAATGTCCATGAGGATTATTTTGACCTGCAGGCAGAGGCGATGATAATTCTTGAAAAAGAATCGGAGCTGGAAGAGATTGTACGTCTGGTAGGAATTGATGCTCTATCCGGACCTGACAGATTAATTCTATTTGTTGCCAGAATGTTAAGGGAAGACTTCCTGCATCAAGTTGCTTATCATGAAGCGGATACTTATTCATCAATAGAAAAACAGTATAAAATGATAGATACCATCCTATATTTCTACAATCAGGCAACTAATTATTTGAAATTAAATGTTGATGTCAGAGCCATAGAGAATATGAAGGTTAGAGGTGAGATAGCAAGGATGAAATATATAAAGAAGGAAGATATAAGCAAAATCGATAAAATTAAAAAAGCTATAGATAAAGAATTTTCTTCAATAATAGGGGAGTAAGCATGCTAAAAGAATACAGAAGTATTACCAATGTATCTGGCCCTCTGCTTCACGTAGAAGGTGTTGAAGGAGTTAAGTATGAAGAGCTGGTTAATATAAAGCTTGGTGACGGAAGCATAAGAAGCGGCATAGTACTTGAAGTTAATAGGGATAATGCGCTGGTACAGGTATTTGAGGGAACATCGGGGATAGATTCTAAAAATACAAGGGTGAGTTTCCTGGGAAGGGGTACACATATGTACCTTTCTCCTGATATACTGGGAAAAGTGTTTACCGGCCTGGGAAAGCCAAAAACCGGTAGTGATAAGATTATTCCTGAAAAAAGCCTGGATATAAATGGGGCCCCAATCAATCCCTTTGCCAGAGATTATCCCAATGAATTTATCCAGACCGGAATATCCTCTATAGATGGTTTAAATACCCTGGTAAGGGGGCAGAAACTACCTATATTCTCCGGGTCGGGCCTTCCGCACAACCGGATAGCGGCTCAAATTGCAAGGCAGGCTACGGTACTGGGAGAGAAAGAAGAATTTGCCGTAATTTTTATAGCCATAGGCATAACCTTTGAAGAATCTGAATATTTTATAAACGATTTTAAAAAAACGGGTGCCATAAACAGATCGGTTCTTGTATTGAACCTTGCTGACGATCCCGCAATAGAGAGAATAGCAACTCCCAGAGTGGGTCTAACCTGTGCTGAGTATCTGGCTTTTGAAAAAGATATGCATGTACTGGTAATTTTGACTGATATGACCAACTACTGTGAAGCTTTAAAAGAAGTATCTGCAGCCAGAAAGGAAATTCCCGGAAGAAGAGGTTATCCCGGATACTTGTATACGGATCTGGCCACTATTTACGAAAGAGCGGGCAGAATTAAAGGAAAAAAAGGTTCTATAACCCAGATTCCCATACTTACAATGCCGGAAGATGATAAGACTCACCCTATTCCGGATCTTACAGGATATATAACCGAAGGTCAGATTATACTATCGAGATCGCTTCATAAGAAAAAAATATCCCCACCTGTTGATGTACTGCCGTCTCTTTCCAGGCTTAAAGATAAAGGGATTGGTGAGGGAAAAACAAGAGAAGATCACGCTGATTTATTTAATCAATTATATGCCGCATATGCGAGAGGAAAAGAAGTGGAGGAACTGTCAACCATACTGGGAGAGGCGGCACTGACGGATATGGACAGGTTATATCTCGAGTTTGCTGAAAAGTTTGAAAATGAATATATCTCTCAGGATGAATATGAAAATAGGAGCATAAATCAAACGCTTGATCTGGGTTGGAAACTGCTCCTATTATTGCCAAGGGAAGAATTAAAGAGAATCAGAACCGAATATCTGGATAAATACATAGCGAAATTTAAAATGGAAAAGAAGGAACATAAGGGTGATTAAATGCTGACCGGTGTAAATGCAACCAGAATGGAACTTCTT